>DASWVA010000413.1:0-5734 GCA_036401415.1 Streptosporangiaceae bacterium | reverse complement strand
GATTCGGGCGGCAGCTCCAGCACTGGCCCGGCGTGGTTGACCTTGGCCGAGGCCAGCAGGACCACGTCGACCGGACGGTCCAGCCGGACGTTGTCGACCTGATCCGCCAGGTTGCAGACCACGCGGAGCGAACCGCGGTGCAGCACCAGCCAGCGCTCTCCTGGGCCGGCCTGCACGGCGAACCGGTCCAGCCGCGGGTCGGCCAGCTCCGGCTCGGTGTGCCGGAGCGCAATCAGGTCGCGGTACAGCTCAAGCAGCGTGCGGTGCTCGCCCTCGGTCAGCTCCGCCCAGTTCAGCGTGCTGCGCTCCACGGTGGCCGGCGACATGGGGTCGGGGATCTCGTCGGAGTCCCAGCCGTGCGCGGCGAACTCCGACCGGCGGCCGCGGCGGACCGCGTCGGCCAGCTCAGGGTCGGGGAAGGAGGCGAAGAACTGCCACGGGGTGCTGGCCGCCCACTCCTCGCCCATGAAGATCATCGGCGTGTAGGGCGAGCCCAGCACGATGGCCGCGCCGCAGGCCAGCAGGCCCGGGGAGACCTTGACCGACAGCCGGTCCCCCTGAGCCCGGTTGCCGATCTGGTCGTGGTCCTGCAGGTAGGCCACGAACCGGTAGCCCGGGGTCCGGCGCACGTCCACCGGGCACCCGTGCGTACGGTGCCGGAACGAGGACCAGGTGCCGGCGTGAAAGTAGGCCTGCTGCAGCGTGGTGACCAGCGCGTCCCGCGCCGCGAAGTCGGCGTAGTAGCCCTGCTTTTCACCCGTCAGCGCGACGTGCAGGGCGTGGTGGAGGTCGTCGCACCACTGGGCGGTCAGCCCGGAGCCGCCCGCCTCGCGCGAGGTGATCAGCTTCGGGTCGTTCAGATCGGACTCCGCGATCAGCGTGAGCGGGCGGCCGACCCCGGCCGCGAGCGCGTCCACCTCGGCCGACAGTTCCTCCAGCAGCCCCAGGGCCCGGCGGTCCACGATCGCGTGCACGGCGTCCAGCCGGAGCCCGTCCACGTGGAAGTCGCGCAGCCAGCTGAGCGCGTTGTCGATGACGTAGCGGCGCACCTCGTCCGAGCCCACCCCGTCCACGTTGAGCGCGGATCCCCACTGGTTCTGGCCCGCGAAGTAGGGCGCGAACCGGTCCAGGTAGTTACCGGAGGGTCCGATGTGGTTGTAGACCACGTCGAGGATCACGCCGAGGCCGAGGCGGTGACAGGCGTCCACGAACCGCTTGAACCCGTCCGGGCCACCGTACGGGTCGTGCACCGCGCCCCACAGGACGCCGTCGTAGCCCCAGCCCGCGGTGCCGTCGAAGGCGTTGACCGGCATGACCTCGACCAGATCGATGCCGAGGTCCGCCAGGTGGTCGAGGCGCTCGATGGCCGAGTCGAACGTCCCGCCCGGGGTGAACGTGCCGATGTGCAGCTCGTAGATCACCGAGCCAGGCAGCGCGCGGCCGGTCCAGCTCTGGTCGGTCCAGCGGTAGGCGGTGTGGTCGTAGACCCGGGACGGCCCGTGCACACCTTCGGGCTGCCAGCGGGAGCGCGGATCCGGCAGCGGCGTGCCGTCGTCGTCAAGCAGAAAGGCGTAGTCCGTGCCGGGGCCGAGCGGGTCCGGAGCCTGCCACCAGCCGCGGTCGTCCCGGGTCAGCTCGGCGTCGCGGTGCTCGGCGCGGACCCGGACGCGCTGGCGGTCGGGGGCCCAGACGGACGGGCGGAAGGACGTCACTGATCACCTCGCAGGAGAAGGGCCACCGGGTAGCGGCTCAGCAGGGCGTCCAGCGGGACGGCACCGGCGGGAACGGTACGCCCGGTGAGCACGTCGGTCCAGGGGACGCCGCCCGGGATGCCGGGCAGGTTCAGGGTGGTACCGGTCCAGCCCCGGGACCGGGCCAGGGTCAGCGGCCGCCGGGTGGCCACAGTGACCAGGTGGCCGTTCCCGCGCTGGAAAGCCAGCGCGTGCCCGGCGGCGGGACCGTCGGCGGCCAGCGGACGGTACCCGCTGAACAGCTCGGGCCGGTCCCGGCGCAACCGGAGCGCCCTGGTCACCACCAGCAGTTTGGCCGCGCCCGAGATGTCGACCGGGGGCAGCCAGCCCGCGTCGATCCGGGCCAGCAGCTCCCGCCGGTGCGCGAAGTCGACCGGGCGGCGGTTGTCCGGGTCAACCAGGGACAGATCCCACAGCTCGCTGCCCTGGTAAAGATCGGGCACGCCGGGCATGGTCAGCTGGACCAGCTTCTGGCCCAGCGAGTTCACCCAGCCCGCGGGACGGATCAGCCGGACGAAGCCTTCCACGTCGGCGATCAGGCCCGCGTCGGCCAGCACGGTCCTGGGCCAGGCGGCCACGGCCTGGTCGAACTCCTCGTCCGGCTCAGTCCAGCTGGTGGCCAGCTTGGCCTCCCGGGACGCCTTGGCCAGGTAGCCACCGAGCCGCTCCGGGCTGATCGGCCAGGCGCCGACCAGCGACTGCCAGGCCAGCAGGTTCAGCGTCGGCTCGGGCAGCCGGGCCCGGGCCGACCACCGGCGGAACGCGCTGGCGAATTCGTCCGGCACTTCGGACAGCACGGCCAGCCGGGCCCGGACATCCTCCGACCGCTTGGTGTCGTGGGTGGACAATGCGGTCATCGTGGCCCGGTGCGGCCCGTTGGCCAGGGCGCCCGCCCGCCGGTGGAACTCCTCCGGCGGCACGCCGAACCGGCCTGGATCCCCGCCGACCTCATTGAGCGCGACGAACCGGTTGTAGCGGTAGAACACGGTGTCTTCGACGCCTTTGGCCATGACCATGGCCGCGGTCTGCTGGACCCGTTCGGCCAGCTCGCCCCCGGGGTCGGCGGTCATCCGGCTCACCAGGGCCTCGATGGCGGGGGCCTGGTCCGGTGCGCGCCGGGCGGCCTCAGCGGCGGCGGCGCGCAGCGGGCCGGCCTCGCCGTCGGCCAGATAGGACCGGTACACGGCGAACGAGGCGAGCAGCTCGATCACCGCGGTGCTGGCCTCGGCGCCGGCCTGGTCCGGCAGGTCGCGGGCGGCGACTTCGGCGATGCGGCGGACCTCGGCCCGCAGGATGTGCCCGGCGATCCACCGCTTGGCGTCGTACTCCATCTCGCCCAGGTCCTGCGGCCCGCACTCGGCGGCGGCCAGGGCGGTCAGCGGCCCCTCCCCGGCCGGGTCCACAAACAGCCCGCTGACCAGCCGGAGCTCGTCGTAGCCGGTGGTGCCGTCCACCGGCCACCGGTCCGGCGGCGGCAGCGCCTCGTCCGGGCCGAGGATCTTCTCCACCACCAGCCAGGCCGACGGCGCCTGGGCGGCCAGCCGCCGCAGGTAACCGCCGGGGTCGGCCAGGCCGTCCGGGTGATCGATTCGCAACCCGGTGATCAGCCCGTCGGCCACCCAGCGGAGCACGGTGGCGTGGGTGGCCCGGAACACTTCGGGGTCTTCGACCCGGACCGCGGCCAGCGTGGTGACGTCGAAGAACCGCCGGTAGTTCAGCCTGGTGTTGGCCTGCCGCCAGTCGGCCAGCCGGTAGTGCTGCCGCTCGTGCACCTGCTGGGGGGTGCCGTCGCCGGTACCGGGCGCGATCGGGAACCGCTGGTCGTAGTAGGCCAGCTGCCCGTCCACGATCTTGAGGTCGGCGACCGCTTCCGCATCGGCCAGGACCGGGACCATGATGGGCGGGTCGTTCCAGTTGATGTCGAAATATCCGGCGTGCGCCGAGTCGGGTCCGTACTCGAGCACGTCCCACCACATCGGGTCGGCCTGCGGCACGGCGATGCCCTGATGATTCGGCACGATGTCGACCACCAGCCCCAGCCCGGCCTGGCCCAGCCGCCCGGCCAGCCGGGTGAAACCTTCGTCGCCGCCCAGCGCCGGGCTGGCCCGGGTCGGGTCGACCACGTCATAGCCGTGGGTGGAGCCGGGCGCGGCGGCCAGTACCGGCGATGCGTAGAGCGCGCCGGCCCCCAGGGCCGTCAGGTAGCCGGTCAGCCCGGCGGCGGCCGCGAAGTCCAGGTCCGGGCCGAGCTGGATCCGGTACGTCGAGGTCGGGGCCGTCACTCGGACGGCTCGCTGCGCTGCAGTACGACCAGTGACCGCCCGGCCAGCTTCAGTGTGGCCTTGGCTTCGACCACGCGGGCTCCCTCCAGCAGATCGAACGTGCTGCGCGCGGTGACCGTTCCGAGCGGCTGGGCCAGGCTGCCCAGCGGGCCGAAGGAGCTGGTCCCGCCGGCGGCCGGTACCTCACCGGTGGCGGTATCGAGGACCACCGCCCAGCGCTCGCCGTAGGCGGAGTCGGGCAGCACCATGTCGACGTCTTCGGGGTCGGCGTTGAAACCGAGCAGGAATGAGTTGTCGGTGACCGGTTCGCCCCGCACGTCCAGGTCGGGAATGCCCTGGCCGTTCAGGAACACCATCACCGACCGGCCGACCGGGGCGGCCCAGTCCTGGTCGGCCATCTCCGTGCCGGTGGCGCTGAACCAGACGATGTCGCGCAGTTCGTCGCCCTGGCCGGTCCGGCCCGCGAAGAACCGGCGGCGCCGGAACACCGGGTGCGCGCGGCGGAACTCCGACACCGCGGCGGTGAACGCGGCCAGCTCGGCGTACTCCCCGGCCAGGTTCCAGTCCACCCAGGAGATCTCGTTGTCCTGGCAGTAACCGTTGTTGTTGCCGTCCTGGGTGCGGCCGATCTCATCCCCGCCGAGCAGCATCGGCACGCCCTGGGACAGCAGCAGCGAGGCCAGCAGGTTGCGCTGCTGCCGGGCCCGCAGCTGGTTGACCTCCGGGTCATCAGCCGGGCCCTCGGCCCCGCAGTTCCAGGACCGGTTGTCGTCGGCGCCGTCCCGGTTGTCCTCGCCGTTGGCCTCGTTGTGCTTGTGGTTGTAGGAGACCAGGTCGTTGAGAGTGAACCCGTCGTGGGCGGTGATGAAGTTGATCGACGCGTACGGGCGGCGGCCGTCGTGCTGGTACAGGTCGGACGAGCCGGTGATGCGGGAGGCAAACTCGCCCATGGTGCCGGGCTCGCCGCGCCAGAAGTCACGCACGGTGTCCCGGTACTTCCCGTTCCACTCGGTCCACAACGGCGGGAACTGGCCGACCTGGTAGCCGCCGGGGCCGACGTCCCAGGGCTCCGCGATCAGCTTGGACTGGCTGATGACCGGGTCCTGCTGGACCACGTCGAAGAACGCGGCCAGCCGGTCCACGTCGTAGAACTCGCGGGCCAGGGTGGCGGCCAGGTCGAACCGGAATCCGTCCACCCGCATCTCGGTGGCCCAGTAGCGCAGCGAATCCATGATCAGCTGGAGCGAGTGCGGGTGCCGGACGTTCAGCGAGTTACCGGTGCCGGTGTAGTCCATGTAGTAACGCGGGTCGTCGTCCACCAGCCGGTAGTACGCCCCGTTGTCGATGCCGCGAAAGGACAGCGTGGGCCCGAGGTGGTTGCCTTCGGCGGTGTGGTTGTACACCACGTCCAGGATGACCTCGATGTTGGCCTCGTGCAGCGCGCGCACCATGGCCTTGAACTCCTGCACCTGGTTGCCGCCGCCGGCCGCGGAGTAGGCGGCGTGCGGGGCGAAAAAGCCGATCGTGTTGTAGCCCCAGTAGTTGCGCAGGCCCCGGTCTTCGAGCACCTTGTCGGTCAGGAACTGGTGCACCGGCATCAGCTCGATGGCGTTCACGCCCAGCCGGGTCAGATGCTCGATGATGGCCGGGTGGGCGATGCCCGCGTAGGTGCCGCGCAGATCCTCGGGCACGGCCGGATGC
>DASWVA010000412.1:0-1763 GCA_036401415.1 Streptosporangiaceae bacterium | reverse complement strand
GCCAGGTCCAGCAGGGCCGGCAGCAGAGGCGCGGGCACCCGGTACCCCCGGCGTCCCGCCTCACCGAGCAGGTCCGCCAGTACCGCGGGGTCCGCGGCCATGGCCCGCCGCACGACCCCGGCCGCTCGCGGCGGCAGCTCCGGAGCGATGTCCGGCTCCGCCTGCCCAGGCTCCCGCACCCCGTCAACGGCCCGCACCCCGGCCCGCTGGGCCGCGTTCACCAGCGCAGCCGCGTCCAGCACCGCCGCGGCCGGATCCGCACGGTCCGGGACCCCGCCGTGCGCCCCGGCCGGCCCGGCCAGCGCGAACCCCGGGGACCGCAACGGCCGCCGGGTCAGCCCCACGGTCGCCGCGTCCACCAGGTCCGCCCAGGACAACCCGGCCCCCGGCCCGGTCACAGCAGAACCGCTTCGTCTGCGTGCCACACGGTCAGCGGCGTCAGCCCGGCCGGGCTCCATTCCCCGGCCAGCGCCACCGGGTAACCGCCGGACACCGCCAGCAGCGGCCACGGCAGCTCCGGCCCCAGCAACGGCACGGACCGCCCCGAACCATCGACGAACCGCCAGCGGTCCTGGTCCGGGACCGGGACGCCGGCCAGCAACGCGGGCCATTCGGTCAGCCATGGGTCCTGGCCGAGCGCCGCCGCCCACCGGTCCGCCATCCCGGCCACGTCCTCGGCCTCATCCGGCTGGGCGGCCGCCGCCGGCTCACCGTGCCGGACGCCCACCACCGCCCGCACGGCCGGCTGGCCCGGATAGAAGTGCAGGTCCGCGTGCAGCTGGGTCCCCGGCACGAGGCCGGCGTCCGGCGAGGCGCCGAACACCCCGCCCACCGCGAACGACAGCAGCTGCGCGAACCGCCCGCTGGCCCGTCCGCGCAGCCAGATCCGCCGGGCCGACACGGCCGCGTCGAGCAGGTCCCGGCGGCCCAGGACCAGCCAGTGATCGGTCAGCCCGGGCCCGGCCAGTACCTGCTCGCGGCTGGTGGTGAACCCGACCCGGGACCGGACCGTGGCCGCCAGCGGCGGCGGCAGCGCCTCCAGCGCCGCGTAGGCCCGGGTCAGCAGGTGCAGCTGGGCGTACTCGGCCAGCAGCCGCCCCGGCCAGCCGTCGCCCGAGGCCGGCAGCGGCGACAGCCGCCGCAGCATGCCCGCCACCCCGGGGGCCTGAGCGTCCACCATCCGCGCCGCGATCGCTTCCGCGTGCCCGTACCCGGCGCCTTGACCGGCTCCCTGGCCGGCCGCCGTGCTCAGGCCCGCCCGGACCTGGTCCCGCAGCCACGTCTCCAGTTCGGCCAGGCCGGCCCGGACCCGGTCCGCGCGCTGCTGCGACCGCCGGGCCGCGGCCGCGGGATCGCGGGCCGCTCCCGGTGTCGGGCTGGCCGTTCTGGCCGTCCGCCCAGCCTGCCACTCCCGCGCGAACCCGGCCGCCTGGGCCTGCTCCGGCACCGCGTCCCGGACCCAGTTCAGCAGCAGCCCGAGCGCGTGCTTGCACGGGAACTTCCGCGACGGGCACGAACACCGGTAGCCCGGCCCGGAAGGCCCGGCCAGGTCCACCGCGATCTGGTACGGCCGGGCCCCGGACCCCGCACAGGCGCCCCAGACCAGCTCGCCCGCGGCGCCCGTCCCGCTCCACACCGCCTGGGCGGCCAGCCGCTCCGCCGCCCGCCGTGACGTACTGTCTGGTGCGAGCCCCAGCACCTGGTCAGAACTCCATCGGGCGGCCACGTCGGTCACGTTATCCGCTGCCAGCGACAATAGGCGC
>DASWVA010000411.1:0-8391 GCA_036401415.1 Streptosporangiaceae bacterium | reverse complement strand
CGGCCCTGGGCCGCGATCTCGGTCACGGCGGCCATGCAGGCGGCCGGGTCGGGGAACGGGAAGTGCCGCAGGTGCACGAACGGGTGCACCGGCTCCAGCTCGATGGTGAGCGAGAGTGCGTAGCCGAGCGTGCCGTAGGAGTTCGGGAACCCGGCGAACAGGCCGGCGTGCTCGTTGCCGGGGGTGGCGGTGACCACCCGCCCGTCGCCGGTGAGGATCTCCATCTCCAGCACGGACTCATGCGGCATGCCGCTGCGCAGCGAGGTCGACTCGATGCCGAGGCCGGAGACGGCGCCGCCGAGCGTGATCGTCTTCAGCTGCGGGACGACCAGCGGCATCAGGCCGTACCGGAGCGTCGCGTCGCAGAGGTCTTCATAGGTGGTCATGCCGCCGACGACGGCGACCCGGGCGCCGGGGTCGACCGACAGCACCTGGCCGAAGGCGGACACGTCCAGGCCAGGCTGGTTGCCGCCCGCCCGGCCGCCGGCCTGGTCGCGGAACCGGAACAGGTTCGACGTGCGCTTGGCCAGCCGTACCGGGCGGCCGGGCGGGATCGCCGCGTACGCCTGGCGCAGGCGGTCCACGGCCGCCCGGTGCCCGGCCAGTGCGGCGGAGGGCTCCTGGTGGGCGACTTCCGTCATGCGCGTCTCCTTTGCGAACCGGTCAAAACCTCAGGCAGTTTACCCAAGCGTGATCAGTCGTGCAGAAGGCATTCATCCCGGAACCGGCTGGTCACCGCGGGTTGCCGGGGGCCGCCGGGAGCAGGCCGCCGAACCCGTCGTCACCGGCGTAGCTGGCCGCGACCTCTTCCGGCGTCATCGGCAGCCTGGCCAGCGACGGCGGCGCGCCCGCGTCGATCGTGTCCCGCAGCAGCAGGGCCATCGAGTAGCCGGGGCTGACGGCCAGCGCGCGGTCCAGGGCCACGTTGGCCAGGGCGCCGTTCCCGGACTGCCAGGCGGTGAAGGCCAGCAGGCTGGCCGGCGCCGGGAGGTAGGCGGGTTCGGCCCGGCGGACGATGTCGGTCCACAGCCGGGTGTGCGCGTCCCGGAATTCCGCGTCCATCCGGGACCAGGCGTCATCGCGGATCCGCAGACTGGTCAGGGCCAGCGCCAGCCAGGCGGCCTGGTCGTCGGTGGCGAACCTGCGTCCCTGGCGGTAGGTGGCCAGGGCGTCGGTGACCGCGCTGAGCCCTTCCAGCAGTACCAGCCGCCGGGCCTCGTTCTCCCGTCCCGGCCGGGACGCCCGGGTGAGCAGGCCGGCCACGCGGGCCTCGGCCCGGCAGGTGGCGTCCCGCATGGAGGTGCGGGTGAGGCCGCCGAGCGAGGCGATCGAGGCGGACAGCGCGGCCCGGTCGGGTAGTACCGGCATACCGGCCGCGTCCATGGCGGCGCCGGCCGGGTGACCGGATTCCAGCGGGACCCCCTGCGGCGGGCAGCAGGCCGGGTTACGGCACAGGTAGGACCAGTAGCGGCCGTTGTCCACCCGGAGCACGTCCCGCAGTTCCAGGCCGGCCCGGCCGGCCGCGGTGCGGATGGCGTCGGCGAGCGGGGTGACCAGGTGGCCGGGGCCGTAGCCGATGGCGACGGCCAGGGCCTGCCGCTGCCCGGTGAGCACCGAGACCGCGTGCTGGGCGATGTCGCGGGCCGCCCGGGGACGGGGGGGATCGGGGAGGTCGAAGCGGAGGGTGACGTGGACACGGTCCCGGGGCGGGCCGGCCCCGAGCACGATCAGGCTCTTGCTGGGGACGAAGCCGAGCAGGTGCGGGACCACGGAGAGGACCGCGGCCGGGGAGCCGACGCGGACCGAGGGGGGGCGGGGGTCGGACGGGGGGTTGTTGGTCATGCCGCCAGGGTGGGCGGGGCGGGGGTGGCGGAGCAGGGCAAGGGTCAGGAGCTGTGGGACGGGGCCGGGAAACGCACGGGCGGGAAAATGAGCCTTGCCGGCGGGGGGTTGTTGTGTTCTGGGACGGGTGTGACCGAGCCGGTCAGAGGGCGACGCCGAGCAGCGCGTCGATGGTGTCGCGAACCAGGTGGCGGTCGGCGGCCGTGGCGGCGGCCGGGTCCTCCAGCACGGCCCCGGCCCAGCGGTCGACCACGGTCAGGGCGCCCGGCGCGTCAAGGTCGTTGGCCAGGTGTTCCCGGACGCCGGCCAGGACGGCTCCGGCCGCCGGAGAGACACCTGAGGGTGCTGGGTCGCCCGGGGTCGAGGTGGCAGGGCCGACGGCGGCGCGCCAGCTCCCGAGCCGGGCTCGGGCGGCGGCCAGGCCGGCCTCGGACCACTCCCAGTCGTCGCGGAAGTGGTGGGCCAGCAAAGCCAGGCGGACGGCCATGGGATCCTCGCCCCCGTCCACCAGACGGGAGACGAACACCAGGTTGCCCAGGGACTTCGACATCTTCTCCCCGTCCAGGCCGACCATGCCGGCGTGGGCGTAGACCTGGGCGAACACCGGGCCGGGCTGGTCGGCGAAGGCCACCCGGGCGTGCGAGGCGCTCATCTCGTGGTGCGGGAACACCAGGTCCGAGCCGCCCGCCTGAACGTCGAAGACCGGTCCCAGGTGGTCGGCGGCGATGGCGGCGCACTCCACGTGCCAGCCGGGGCGGCCGCGGCCGAACAGGGAGTCCCAGGCCGGCTCGCCGGGGCGCTCGGCCCGCCAGACCAGGACGTCGAGCGGGTCCTTCTTACCGGGGCGGTCCGGGTCACCGCCACGCTCGGCGGCCAGCTCCCGCATCTGATCCAGCCCGAGGCCGGTGGCCGTACCGGGGCCGGACAGCTCACCGAACTCCGGGTCGGCCCCGCGGGCGAAGTAGATGTCACCGTCCAGGTCGTAGAGAGAGCCCCGGTCGGCCAGCCGGCTGGTGAAGCGCTCGATGACCGGGATGGCTTCGACCGCGCCGATCAGGGCCGTGGGCGGCAGCACCCGGAGCGCCTCCATGTCGCCGCGGTACAGCTGGGTCTCCCGGCGGGCCAGCTCGCGCCAGTCCTCGCCGTCGCGTTCGGCCCGTTCCAGCAGCGGATCGTCCACATCGGTGACGTTCTGGATGTAGGTGACCGGGCGGCCCGCGTCGAGCCAGGCCCGAAGGAGCAGATCCCAGGCGGTGAACGTGGCCGCGTGCCCGACATGGGTGGCGTCGTACGGGGTGATCCCGCACGCGTACATCGACGCGGGCCCCCCGGGCGGGCCGGCCGCCGCCGGGCGCAGCTCGCCGCGGGCGGTGTCCCGGAGCCGCACCTCCGGCCCGGCTCCGGGCAGCCGGGGGACGCGGGGGCGACGCCAGGAATCCATAGGGCCAGGCTATCGCCCGCCCGGCGCTGATCAGCGCCGGTGAGGAGCCGGCCGGGGGTTGGGGGCCGGGCCGGTCACGGAGCCAGGATCCCGGCCAGCTGGGGCGGCGAGCCGGTGCTCACGTGCGGCGGGGCTGGCGCCGACGGGCCGCGGGCCGCCCCGGCGGCCTGCTCGAACGCGTAGGCCAGGGCGATCAGCCGCGGCTCGCTCCAGCGCGGGCCCATGAAAGAGATCCCGACCGGGAGCCCCCACACGTAGCCGAACGGCAGCGACACCGCGGGGTAACCGCTGACGGCCGCGGGCCCGGAGGTGTGGAACACGTCGTGGTCACCGAGCGCGTAGTCGGTCAGCCAGGCCGGGCTGGCGGTGAGGGCGACGACCGCATCCAGGCGGTGCGTGACCAGCGGCGTGTCCAGCGCGGTGCGGGCCAGCCGGGCCGCGGCCGCGCGCAGCTCCCGGTAGCCGGGATCGGCCAGGCCGCCCGGGGTGGCCTGCGCCTGCTCGAACACTTCCTGGCCGAACCGGGCCAGGACCAGACCCGCATTCCGGGCGTTGAAGCCGATCAGATCGGCCAGCGTGCGGTGCCGGGCGCCGGGCAGCCCGGCCAGGTAGGCCCCGATGCCGTGCTTGAACTCGTGCAGCAGCGCGCCGCACTCGGGGACCCCGATCTTCCCGGTGTCGGGGAGCTCCACCGGGTCGATGACCACGGCCCCCAGGTCCCGCAGCCGGGCCACGGCCTGATCGAGCACGGCGGCGGTGGCGGCGCTGGCCGCGGCCGAGCCGGCCCGCCAGATACCGACTCTGGCCCCGTGCAGCGCCCCGGGGTCGCAGCACCCGGTGTAATCGGCCGGGGATGAAAAGGTTCGGCCCAGCGTATGAGCGGCGGAGGCGGCGGGATCATCGGGGTCGGCGGCGGCCAGGATGCTGAGCAGGGCCGCGGCGTCGGTCACCGACCGCGCCATCGGGCCGGCCGTGTCCTGGGCCGCGGAAATGGGCACGATGCCGGACCGGCTGACCAGCCCGACCGTGGGCTTGATGCCGACCACGCCGCAGGCGCTGGCCGGGCAGACGATCGAACCGTCGGTCTCGGTGCCGACCGCGACCGGGGCGAGCCCCGCGGCGATCCCGGCGGCCGAGCCGGAACTGGAGCCGGACGGGTTCCGCTCCAGCGCGAACGGGTTGGCCGTCTGGCCGCCCAGCGTGGACCAGCCGCTGGTCCCGCGGGTGGACCGGAAGTTGGACCACTCGGACAGGTTGGCCTTGCCCACGATGACCGCGCCCGCCTGGCGCAGCCGGGACACGATGAACGCGTCCCGGCCCTGCGGCCCGTGCGCGCCGAGCAGCGCGGGCGAACCGGCCGTGGTCGGCATCCCGGCCACCTCGATATTGTCCTTGACCAGGATCGGGATGCCTTCGAGGAGACTGCGCGGGCCGCGCTCGGCCCGGACCGCGTCGCTGGCCCGGGCCTGCTCGCCGGCGCCCGCGTCAACCGTGATCACCGCGTGCAGGGCCGGATTCAGCCGGTGGATCCGTTCCAGGTAGAAGGCGGTGACTTCGGCCGACGTGAGGGTCCCGGCCGACATGGCCCGCTGCAGGCCGCCGACGGAGGCAGCCGGGGATCCGGGCGTGGCGCAGGAGTCCGGCATGGCGGCAGGATAACGAAATGGGGCTGGTCCGGTCACTGGTCACTGGTAACTGGTCACTGGCCGCGGGCCAGGAACCAGTGAGCCAGGCCGGACAGGAGCCAGCAGCTGCCCGCGAGCAGGGCACCGAACGCGACCACCGCGAAGCCGGCGACCCAGGCGCCGCCGGGAACGCCGGTGAGCAGAGCCAGCTGGTCGGCGTCGGAGGCCAGGGCGCCCGAGGTCCCCGGACCACCACGGCGACGCCGGCGCTGCAGCTCGAAGATGGGCCGGATGCCACCGAACAGCAGGAACCAGGCGAACAGGTAGGCAAACACCTCCTGGGCCCGCAGCGAGGCGAAGCGGCTGACCGAGAACACCACGGCCGCGGTGGCCAGCACGGCCACGAACCCGTAGGCGTTTCGGATGGCGATGAACGCCGCCGCCAGCAGCAGCAGCACCAGCCAGAGCAGGAAGGTCGCGTGCCGGGCGGCCAGCAGCCAGGCGGCGCCCACGCCGAGCAGGGACGGAGTGACGTACCCGGCGGCGGTGGTGAGGATCAGGCCGGCCCCGTGGGTCTTGCCGCGCGAAGAGGTCACGCCCGAGGTGTCGGAGTGCAGCCGGATCCCGTCCAGACGCCGGCCGGTGGCGATCGAGACCACGGCGTGGCCGCCCTCATGAGCCAGGGTGACCATGTTGCGGGACACCGGCCACACGCGGTGGCTGGCCACCACCGCGAAGGCTACGGCCGCGGTCAGCGCAATCAGCCAGGTGGCCAGCACCGGCCCGGTGGCCGTCACCCGGTCCCAGAGGTGGGCCAGCGCGGTCACGGCAGCCAGGCCACGTGACCGTGCAGCTCGGCGTACCCGATGAACGCGCCCATGTCGATCAGCGTGTGCGCGATGACCAGCGGGGTGACCCGGCCCCATCGGCGGTAGAGCAGCCCGAAGACCACGCCCATGACCGCGTTGCCGATGAACCCGCCGAAACCCTGGTACAGGTGGTACGAGCCGCGCAGGGTGGCGCTGACCGCGATGGCCCGGGACGGCCGGAAGCCGAGCTGATCGAGCCGTCGCAGCAGATAGCCGACCACCAGGACCTCTTCCAGCAGGCCGTTCTGCGCCGCCGACAAGATCAGCACCGGGATCCGCCACCACACGTCCGGCAGGCTCTCCGCCACCACGTTCAGGTTGAAGCCCAGGTGGAAGGCGGCCAGGACCCAGGCGAGCCCGATGCCGCCGATGACCGCAGCCAGCGCCGCCCCGCGCAGCAGATCCTGGCCCGGGCGCCGGCCGTCGAGGCCGATGACCGAGGGCGACTCACCCTCCCGGCCGATCAGGTACAGAGCCAGCACCACCGGGGCCACGCCGAGCAGGGTGCTGGTCAGCTGGAGGAAGAGGTCGAGGGTGGGCCGGCCGGGCGCCAGCGAGCCGTTGAGGACGGCCGACTGCTTGCCCAGCGACCTGGCCGCGGTGAGCGAGCCGATCAGCTGGATCAGCGCGTACAGGCCGCTGCCCCCGAGCGAGACGGCGAAAACCGCGATGATCTCCCACCACAGCAGCCGGCGGGTGGGCAGGACCCAGCGGCCGGCCCGGGCGGGGGCGGGGGTCGGTGCGGGGGACGCCGCGGCGAGCGGGGCGCCCGGCGGATCCTGGCCGTCACTCATCGGAGGAACTCTAGCGTCCGGACCCGGCGGAACTACCGCAGCAGGTCGTCAAAATCTCCGTCGGCGGCGCCGCCGATGAGCGCTTCGATCTCCGCCCGGGTGTAGATCAGGGCCGGGCCGTCCGGGTCGCTGGCGTTTCGTACCGCGACCCCCCCGTCGGGAAGTTTCGCCAGCTCAACGCCGGTGCCGTCTGCGGTGGTGGGCTGCCAGTGCAGGCCGGAAAGCTGGCTGGCCGCAATCCCGTTGTAGGGCTTGCCGGCGGGGCCGGGACCGTGGGCCGTGGTCATCGCGTCGGGCTTCCTGATAGCTCAGAGTTGGGTATGAATCTCAAAGTTCCTTCAGCACCGCGGCCAGGATGTCGTGCGTCCGGTCGGGTGAGGTGCCCTTGACGCTCAGCCGCTCCATGACCTCGCTGTACCGTTCCACATCTTCCCGCTTGTCGAGGTACAGCGCCCCGGTCAGCTGCTCGATGTAGACGATGTCACTCATGTCGGGCTCGGGGAACCGCATCACGGTGAACGCACCGCCCTCGGCGGCATGCCCGCCGAAGGTGAACGGCACCACCTGCAGCGTGATGTTCGGCTCGCGGGTGGCCGCCATCAGGCGCTCAATCTGCGACTGCATGACCGCCCGGCCGCCCATCGGCCGGCGCAGCGCGCCCTCGTCGACCACCGCCCACAGCCGGGGCGGGTCCGGCCGGCTGAGCAGCTGCTGGCGGCGGGTGCGCAGCGCGACCCGCCGGTCCACCTCGTCCGCGGCCGCCGCGGGCTGACCCTGCCGGACCACGGCCCGGGCGTACTCCTCGGTCTGCAGCAGCCCGGGCACGAACTGCACCTCGTACACCCGGATGAGCTCGGCCGCCTCTTCCAGGCCCACGTAGATCTGGAACCAGTCCGGCACCACGTCGGAATACTTCTGCCACCAGGCCGGCGAGCTGGCTTCGCGGGCCAGCGAGACCAGCTGCCCGCGCTCCCCCGGGTCGGAGACGCCGTACAGGTCGAGCAGATCGACGACGTCCCGTTCCTTGAAGCTGACCCGGCCGAGCTCGAGCCGGCTGATCTTGGACCCGGAAGCGCGGATACGGTAACCGGCCTCATCACGGGAGATGTTGCGGCCCTCGCGCAGCTTACGGAGCTGGGAGCCGAGCAGAATGCGCAGCACGGTCGGGCCACTGCCCGAGTGGCTGGAAATCACCCTTGTGCTCCGCGGCGCACGCCGGGACGCGCTTCGCGGCCCCGGACCGGGCACCGTCGGCGGACCCCCCCAACCGACATGATGCTCACCACCCCACGCTCAGCTAGCATGTCCTCAGCTGCACCGATGTGCCGTGCACGTGCATTTTCCCTTGCCGCTGCAAGGTGTACCCGCATGATACTGCCCGGGTGCACAATTGCATGACCTTCCCAGTTTCCATTGCTCCATGCGGCGCATCTTGCCGCAAAATATCCGGTAGATATCGTTTCGCCCGGCTGGGCCGCCGGTTCTGGTCCCGGGACCGGCGTAGCACTAAGCTCGGGGCGGTTATAACGGAGCAACGGCCGTGCGGGCTCCGCCTGCATGCTGAGCCTGAGCGCATGCTTGGAGCATAAATGTACGAAAATTACCCGTCGGCCGGGACCGACGGGCAGGTGCCGGAGCAGCCATCGCGCGGCGCGCCGCCCACCTCCCTGCAGACCGCTGTCCGGCTGATGTATGCGGGCGCCGCGGTCAGCGCGATCGGCTTCATCCTGGGCCTGGTCACGATCTCCAGCGTCCGGAAGACGCTGGAGAAACAGCATCCGGGTTTCTCCACGACCCAGATCAATACGCTGGTCCACGCC
>DASWVA010000410.1:0-12445 GCA_036401415.1 Streptosporangiaceae bacterium | reverse complement strand
CACGTTGACCACACCGGGCGGGAAGCCGGCCTGCTCGAAAAGTTCAGCGAACCCCAGCGTCGAAGCGGGCGCGTGCTCGGACGGCTTGATCACCACCGTGCAGCCCGCGGCCAGGGCCGGGGCCAGCTTCCAGGTCAGCAGCAGCAGCGGGGAGTTCCACGGGGTGATCGCGGCGACCACGCCGACCGGTTCCCGGCGGGTGTAGACCAGGTAGTTGGGGTTGGGCGAGGGGATCTGCCGCCCCTCCAGCTTGTCGGCCAGCCCCGCGTAGTACTGGTACCAGCCGCCCAGCCCGTTGAGCTGGCCGATCATCTCGCGGTAGAGCTTGCCCGAGTCGTTGACCTCCAGCTGGGCCAGGCGTTCGGCGTTGAGCGTGATCAGGTCGGCCAGCAGCCGCATCAGCCGGGCCCGGCCGAAGCCGGTCATCGAGCCCCACTCACCGTCCAGCGCGACCCGGGCCGCCTGGACCGCGGCGTCGACGTCCTCGGGGCCGCCGTCCGGGATCACCGCCCACGGCTCACCGGTGTAGGGGTTCTCCGACTCGAACGTCCGGCCGGAGATGGCGTCGGCCGCCTTCCCGCCGATCAGCATCCGGAACCGCTCGAGCTGCACAGTGCCTCCTGGTCGGCCGCCTCGCTGCTATTCACTCCTGGTTGGCGGGCAGCGTCAACCCGCTGGCGGCCGGATATCAGGTTGACGCCGGCGGCCAGGCTAGGCCATCGTCGGCGGCATGCCCACTCCGCTGGTGCCGCCCGGCACGCCGCTGACCGGCCGCTGGCTGCGGCTCGACCTGCTCGGCGAGGACGACCTCGGCGACCTGTACCCGCTGCTGGCCGACCCGGAGGTCTACGCCCAGGGGTACGTCATGCACCACCGGCCGGAGTCGCTGGATGACGCGGTGGACCTGGCCCGCTCGAAATTTCTGCGCGGCCAGGGCCAGGCGGACGGGAACGGCGGCGGGCGTACCGTCTACGCCATCCGGCTGGCCGGGGACCGCGAGCTGGGCCCGGCGGGCACGCTGGTCGGTACGTCCTCGCTGCTTGAGGCCGACCAGTACAACGAGAGTATCCACGTCGGCTCCACCTTGTACGGGTCGCGCTGGTGGGGCACCCAGGTCAACGCCGAGGCCAAGCTGCTCCTGCTCGGGCACTGCTTCGACCACTGCGGCTACGGCCGGGTCAAGATCCAGACCGATCGTCTGAACACCCGTTCCCAGGCGGCCATCGCCAAGCTGGGCGCCCAGCGCGAGGGTGTGCTGCGCCGCCACTCCAAGCGCGAGGACGGAACCTTCCGGGACACGGTGGTGTTCAGCGTGCTGGCCGACGAGTGGCCCGGCGTCCGGGACGGCCTGATCAAGCGCGTCAGCGGCACGGCCACCACCCAGCAGGGGAGCTGACACCGACATCGTTCAGGCGTGGTACGCGTCCCGCCGGTGGCGGATGGAGTGGATCTCTACGGTGCGCTTGTCCTCGTTGATGCGGTAGATGATCCGGTAGGTCCCGCGGCGTGCCGAGTGGTATCCGTCGAAGGGGTCATCCAGCGGCTTGCCGACACGATGCGGGCTCCTGCTGAGCGGCCCATCGATCGTCTCCATGGCGGCAGCGGCAACGTCGATTGGCAGGTTCTCGTGCAGGTTGCGCCGGGCTTGCCGGGAGAAGATGACGGTGTACGGCGGTTCGGGCGGTATCCCGGGATAGCGCGGACCGGAGGTCACGAGGTGGCGCGCCGCCGGTCGAGCTCAGCGCGGACCTGCGCGGCGTCGAAGGTATCTCCGGCCGCGAAATCTTCACGGGACTGCCGCAGGTCGGCGAGGGTCTCGTCGTCACTGAGGATGTGCAGCGTCTCCTGCATGGACTCGTATTCGGCGACCGAGATGAGCATGACGTCGGCCCGGCCGTTGCGGGTGATGGTGAAGTGGTCGTGCTCACGGGCAACTCGGTCGGCGAGCTCAGCGATCCGGGCCTTCGCCTCGGTGATCGGTATGGTCTCCATGAAGACCAGTATAAAGACCGGTCGTAATTCTGGCTGGACCCTGCCCCTCAGGCGGAGGATCTACCGCAGGTGGCGGCTGATGGCCGCGGCGACGGCGTCGGGGCGCTCGCGCGGGAGGAAGTGGCCGGCGCCGGCAAGCTCGATCCGGTCGTAGGCGGCGGCGAACATGTCGGCGTTGCCGCGGCCGGCCGCGGCAATCTCGCAGCCGTCGTCCAGGCCGTACAGGAAGGTGGCCGGGACCTCGATGCGCGGCCACTGGTCCAGCCGGGCCTGGGCCGCGGCGTAGCGCGGGCGGCCGGGCGCGGCCCCGGCGCCGTGCCGGTAATAGTGCACGACGGCTTCGGTGAACTGGGCGGTCTCGGTGCCGCGGAGCACGGCCCGCAGGTCGGCCTCGTCCACCAGCAGTGACGGCGACCACTCGGCCCAGCAGCGGCGGATGAACGCGGCCGGGTGCACGGCGAAACGTTCGGCGCCGGTGTCGGTGCACAGCCAGTACCGGTACCAGGCCCGCTCGGCCTCGGTGAACCGCTCGGCCGCGTTGAGGTGGTGCATGGGGCCGTAGGCGGTGGCCATGGTAACCAGGCCGGACACCCGCTCCGGGGCCAGTACGGCGGCGGCGTGCGCGGCGCGCGCCCCCCAGTCGTGCCCGGCCAGCACCACCCGGTCCAGCCCCAGGCCGTCGAGCAGGTCGAGCAGGTCGGTGGCGAGCGCCGCGACCTGGGCGCCACCCGCGTCGTCCCAGGCGCCCGGGCGGACCCGGCTGCGGCCGTAGCCGCGCAGGTAGGGCCGGAGGATGCGCAGGCCGGGCGGCAGGCGCGGCACTACCTGCTCCCAGGTGGCGGGAATGTCGGGAAAACCGTGCACCAGCACGACCGGCGGCCCGCCGGGGTCACCGTCCTGCAGGTATTCGAGCTCGGCGACCGGGGTGTCGATCAGCGGCATCCGCCCACCATAAACAGAAGGGGCCGCCCCGGCCGGGGCGGCCCCTTCGTTCGGGCCGGTCAGGCTGACCGGATCAGTACCGGTCGGCGATCACCAGTGGCTGGCCGTCCAGGCCAGTTCCGGCACGAAGTACGCGCCGTTGATGGTGCCCACGCCGGACGCCAGGTCGTAGCCGCGCGTGGCGCGGGCGCCCCTGATCGTGTACAGCTTCCCGTTCTGGGTGAACGAGACGGTGGTGCTGCCGGAGGTGATGTCCACGATGCCGCGGGCGTGCTCGGCCGACAGCTGGTACAGGGCCGGATTGATCAGGCCCAGCGGGTGGCCGGCCACCTGGTCGGCCAGCGCCACCACACCGGAGAAGATCGGGGTGGCCTCACTGGTGCCGCAGGTCGGGTACCAGCCCGCGGGCTGGCCGCCGTAACTGTTGTAGGTGTCGACGGCGCCGTTGCAGGCCGCGCTCATCGAGATGTCCGGGACACCGCGGTGGCTGCCGACAACGTTGCGCACGCTGTCCTGGTACCAGGGGCGGGGGAAGTAGATGGACTCGCCGCCGTTGCCGGCCAGCGGGTTCGGGCCCGCGTTGCCGAAGATGTACTCCTGGGTGGCCTTGTTGTAGGTGTCGTTCCAGACGGTGTCGGGCGAGGTGCGCCGCCCGGCCGCGTTCAGGTGCAGCTGGGTACCGCCGACCGCGGTGACCAGCGGGTCGCTCGGCGGCCAGGCGACCACCGGGTGCAGGTAGTAGGTCGTCTGGTCCAGCCCCACATCGGCCGCGCCCGAGTCGCCGGTGGCCGCGGTCACGGTGACGTGGTGCGCCGCGGCGTTCTCGAAGGCGGACCGGAGCGATTCCAGCGTGGCCTTGTTCGGGAACGTCTGCTCGGTGGCGCCGAAGCTCTGGCTGATCACGCTGCCGAGGTGGTGGTTGACCACGTAGTTCTCGGCCTCGACGATCTGCGGGAAGCCGGTGACGCCCTCGGTTTCCGAGACCGGGGTCTCGACCAGCAGGATGTTCGCCCCGGGCGCCATGGTGTGCGCGTACTGGACGTCCAGCGTGGTCTCGCCGGCCCAGCCGACCATGTCGGAGTTGGCCGGGTCGTAGGGCGGAATCGTGCCCGCGGGGTGGATCACATTGAAGTTCGGCGGCGCCGGAAGGCCGAAGGTCCGGTCGAAGACCTGCAGGTCGTGCTTGATGGTCGGCGAACCGAACGAGTCCACGATCACGATCGTCTGGCCGCGGCCGGTCACGCCCCGCTGGAACAGGGGCTGCAGGTTGTATGCGGCCTGAATCTGACCCGGCTCGTAGCAGGCGATCTTGAAGTTGGTCTCGCACTCAGCGGTGGTCGGCGGCTGGCTGGTTCCGCTCCTGGCGTGCAGGACACCGGGCACGAGCGACTGCAGGGCCGCACTGGCCGACGGCTTGACGCCGGCCGTGGTGCTCGCCGAGACCGCGGTACCAGCGGATATGGCGGTCGCGGCGGTCAGCGTGAACGCGCCCGCCGCCACCGTAGCTCTTCGTGCCAAAGACATGGCATCTCCCCCAACCAGGATAAAAGGAACGTAGCGGGTGCACCCTAGCACTCAGCGTCGCACGCCGATCAAGGTGCCCGAGGACAGAATTTGTGCGATCACCAGAATCTTCCCAGCGCCGCGAGCTCGGGGACGAAGTACTTCCCGTCCACCGTGCCGATTCCGGTCGCGAGGTCGTAGCCGGCCCGGGCTCTGTAGCCCGGCACGGTGTGCAGCTTCCCGCCCTGGGTGAGCGAGACGGTGTTCGCGCCGGAGGTGACGTCCACGAGGCCGCGGGCGTGCTCCGCCTCCAGCTGGTAGAGCATCGGGTTGATCAGGCCCAGGGCGTGCCCGGCGACCTGATCGGCCAGCGCCACCACCCCGGCGAACTGCGGCGCGGCCGCGCTGGTGCCGCAGGTCGGGTACCAGCCCGCGGGCTGCCCGGCGAAACTGCTGTAGGTGTCAACGGCACCGTTGCAGGCCGCGCTCATCGAGATGTCCGGAACACCGCGGCGGCCGCCGGCCACGTTGGCCACGCCGTCCTGGTAGGCCGGGCGGATGAAG
Organism: Streptosporangiaceae bacterium; assembly: GCA_036401415.1. Lineage (GTDB taxonomy): Bacteria > Actinomycetota > Actinomycetes > Streptosporangiales > Streptosporangiaceae > Bog-532. The sequence continues at coordinate 7,444 of DASWVA010000410.1, read as the reverse complement.
AACGTGGACCTGCCACCCCCGCTGGCCAGCGGGTCCGGACCCGCGTGGCCGAACAGGTACTTGTTCACAGCCCGGTTGTCGGTGTCGTTCCACACGGTGTCGGGTGAGGTGCGCCGCCCGGCCGCGTTCAGGTGCAGCTGGGTGCCTCCGACCGCGGTGACCAGCGGGTCGTCGGCCGGGAACGAAGTCACCGGGCTGAGGTAGTAGGTCGACCCGTCCAGCTTCACATCGGCCGCGCCCGCGTCGCCCGAGGCGTCCACCACGGTGACGTGACGGGCTTCGGCGTTCTGGAACGCGGACCGGAGCGGGGTCAGCGCGGCCCTGGCCGGGAACGTCTGCTCGGTGGCGCCGAAGCTCTGGCTGATCACGTCGGCCAGCCCGTGATTGATCACGTAGTTCTCGGCCCGGACGATCTGCGGAAAGCCGGTCACGCCCTCGGTTTCCGACACCGGGGTCTCAACCAGCAAGATGGCGGCCCGGGGCGCGATGGTGTGCGTGTACTCGACGTCCAGCGTGGTTTCGTCGGCCCAGCCCGCCATGTCCGCGCTGGCCGGGTTGTAGGCCGGTACCCGGCCCGCGGGCTGGATGACCTTCAGCCACGGCGGGGCGGGCAGGGCAAAGGCGTGGTCGAACACGGTCAGGTCGTGCTGGATCGTGGGCGAGCCGAACGGGTCGACGATGGCGATCGTGGTGCCCTGGCCCTCGACGCCCTCGTCGTACAGCGCGGGCAGGTCATAGGCAGTCTGGATCTGGCCCGCCTGGTAGCAGGCCAGATGGTACCGCTGCTCGCAGAACGAGGTGGTCGGCGGAACGCTGCTGTGGCGCCCCGCGTCCACCACGCCCGTGGCCACCGTGGCGGCCCTCGGCGTGGCCGCGGCACCGTTCCCGGCCGCGGTGACCGGGGTCCCCGCGGAGCCCGCCGTACCCGCCGAAGCCAGCGCGGCGATGGTCAGCACGGCCGCCCCCGCGGCCACGCTGAAAGTACGCACCAGACGCATCTGTTTCCCCCCGCAGAACGTTCCCCGGGCCAGACAGCCAGAGTGACACGCAGATTACGGAGAGTAGCTGAATAGCCAGGCAAAGGCCAGCAGGCGTTCTGGGGGGTGAGATCACGATCTGGCCAACCGGGAGTCCGGGACGCAACCCTTCAATCCACGCCCGGCCCGGCTGGACGGTGAGCAAGCCAGAGCCCGGGGCGTGGTGTAAATCCCCCGCCGATGACGGAAACGCGCAAGGCGCGGGGCCAGCCCGGGCCATCGAGCTCGGGGATGCTGGCCAGCACCGCCCGAGCCCGTTCAGCTGGGCGCGGGGCGGGCCCCGGACGAGCCGTCATACGCCGGGGCACCGCCTCACGCGACTACCAGTAGTGCCTGCGACCACCAACCTGGTGGCCGATCGCGCCGAGCAGAAGGAGGATCAGGCCGACCACCAGAATGATGATGCCGATCGTCCAGAGAATCGCGATCTTGAGGAGGAAACCGACTACAAGGACGATAAGTCCAAGAATGATCATGACAACTCCTGTCGCCTCGGGCGCTTCCACAATCGGATCCGATTGCGTGCCAGATGGCGTGTTCCCGATGAAAACGAAGGGAAACGCGGGAGCCCGCATCGACTTTGCGGAAGCTTGCCTCGATGTCGCTGAAAGGGCCGCGGGAGTCTGGGCGGCGATGACGGCCCTTCCAGTATGCGCCGGACGCGCGAGGATGCAAATCGGGCCCCCCGGCGTTCAGGCGGGCTTGACCGCGCTGTCCACCACTTCGGCGCACAGGACCGCGATTTTGCGCCGCTCGGCCCGGGCCTGGGCGCGTAGCTGCTCGAACGCGGCCCGCGGTGTGATCCCGTGCCGGCCCACCAGCACTCCCTTGGCCTGCTCGATGATCTGCCGCGAGTCCAGCGCCCCCTGCAGCTGGGTGGCCAGCACGGACTTTTCCTGGCTCTGCATCATGCTGGCGATCAGCAGGGCGGCCAGGTCGGTGAAGGCCAGCAGGGCCAGCTCCCCTTCCGCCGACCAGGGCCGGGACCGCTCGGAGACCACCGCCACCACCCCCACCGCGTCCTGGTTGTACGGCAGCGGGCTGGCCAGCACGGCCCGGACCCGGCGGCTGACCGCCGCGTCGCTGAACTTCGGCCAGCGGGTGTCGTGGCCCAGATCCTCGACGCCGACCAGCTGCTTGTCCTCGAAGGCGGTGATGCACGGGCCCTCGGAGTGCTCGATCTGCAGTTCTTCCAGGTAAGCGAGGCGGTCATCGGAAGCAGCCACGCTCCGCAGATGCTGCTCGGAGTCGGTCATCATCAGGCCGGCGCCGTCCACATCGAACATCGCGTGCGTGGTGCGCACGATCTCGTGCAACGCGTCCTCCACGCGCATCTCCCCGAACCGGAACCGGCCCAGTTCCCCGAGTGCGGTCCGGACCTCCTGGAGGGACATGTTCACGCCACGACTCTAGCCAGGATTTTTTCCGGTTCCCGCCACCGGGTCAGGGCCAGCCGATTCAATACGAGTCACTTATCGCGCTTCGGCAGGGCTTCGTCCGCTTTGCGGCGCTGATTCCATTTCTTCCGTTGATTCTGCTCACTTACAGGAGGCCGTCATGAGTAGTACGCCGGTCCGCACGGCCACGCTCGCGAGCCTGGTCGCCCTGCTGGCCGCGCTCGCGGCCTGCAGTTCGCCGCACCATACGATCTCGACCTCGGCCGGTGCGCCGCGGCCACGGCCCACGCCGTCGGTGAGCGGCAGTGGCACGGCACCGACGGCCGCGGCGACCGGGACCGCCGTCGGCGCCGAGCCGTCGGAGGTGGGCGGCACCGGCACCACCGGCGCAGTGGCTGGTGGTCCCGGCCTGGTCGGCGGGAGCGCGTCGGCGGCCGCCGCGCCCGGGCACCGGGGATCGGTCACCGTGGCCGACGTCCGCCCGGTCCTGGTGCACGGCACCACGAGCGCGCCAGTGACCTGCGAGAGATCCGGGCCGGTCTACGTGGCGCTGATCAGCAAGGCCCCGGCGGACGGTTATGTGCACTCGTTCACGGTGCGGGTGGCCGGGTACCACGGGGCCGGCCGGTACCGCGGGACGCTCAGCGCCGCCGTCGCCGGCCCGCACGGGACCGTGGCCTCGCTGACCGGCGCTTCGGGCACCGCGGTGACGCTCACCAGGGGCGGGGGGACGTTCGCGGTCGACGTGGCCGGCCCCGGAGACCACGCGCTCGACACCACCGTGAGCTGGACCTGCCCCTGAGGCCGGCTTGGGAGGTGGCGGTACGCGGGCTCAGCTCCGGGGCTCAGCGGGCTGCGGGCGGAGGCTGGGCAGCAGGGCGCGGAGTTCGTCCCAGGGGAAGCTGGCCCCCGGCTGCTGGAGGCTGGCCAGCTGGGCGGTCTGACCGGGGGAATCGCCGGGGCCCGCGCGGCGCTGGGCCGGGGCCGGGGGCAGCCGGTTCGGGTCGAGCAGCACCGTCACTCCCCATTCGCCCAGCGTGGCCAGGCTGCGGGCGAACGCCGGATGAGCGGCCAGGGCGGCGTTCGGCCACGGCGCCGCGATCATGGGCAGGCCGAGTCCGACCGCCTCGTTGAGCAGCCCGAGCGCGAGCGTGTCGCTGATGCCCTGGACCCACTTGTTCACCGTGTTGAACGTGGCCGGGGCGACGACCAGCGCGTCCGGCGACGGGAGCAGGTCCGGCTCATCCGGGCGCTTGTAGCGGGTGCGGACCGGGTGGCCGGTCAGCCCGGAGATGTTGCCGTCGTCGATGAACTTGGCGCCGTCCGGCGTGGCGATGACGCAGACATCCCAGCCCTGAGCCTGCGCGCCGCGGACGAAATCGGGCAGCTGGCCGGCCGGGTACGCACCGCAGGCGACGACATAGAGAACGGGGCGCGTATCCGCGGGCACGATGTTCCTTCCGGCCGGTCCGGTCCAACGGCCACAGATAGGTGGCTGCGAACTAGCACACTATTCCTGGTCACGCGGTGCTGGTGCCCGGGCTCGGCCCGGAAGTCCGGGGCCGGCGGCGCTAACGCTGCTCCCGCCACATCTCGCGCAGGAGCCAGGCGGCCGCCTTGGGCTGGCGGTCCCGGGTGAAGACGCCCTTGTGGTTACCGCCGGGGCGGTGCACGGCCTGGGCGGTGGCAAAATCGGCGAAATTCCACACGTGCTCGCCGATCACCTCCGGGATGCGCCGGAACACCCGTAGCGACGCCGCGATCAGCGCGACCTGGTAGTCCTCGGACCAGATGGTGGCGGGCAGGGCGTGCATCCCGGCCAGGGCGTCGGCCCCGAATTCGGTGACCACGATCGGCTTGCCGTGCCGGGCCCAGGCCCGCAGCTCGTCCTCCAGGGCGCACTCGGCGGCGGCCAGGTCGCCGGGGTTCACGTACCAGCCGAAGTACCGGTTGACGCAGATCAGGTCGAACAGATCGGTCACCACGTCGGCCTCGGGGGGCGCCGTGGCCACGTTGGCGAAACACAGCGGGCGGGTCGGGTCCAGGTCCCGGGCCGCCGCCACCAGCGGCTGGAAGTAGTCGCGGGCGGCGATCTCCGCGGTGTCCGGCTCGTTCGCGATCGACCAGGCGATCACGCACGGGTGGTTGCGGTCCCGGGTGATCAGCTCGGTGACGGCGGCCCGGTGCGCGGCCGCGGCCTCGGCGCCGATCCGGTCCGGGCCGAACGTCCGGGCCCCGGGGTCGCCCATGTGGCCCAGGCTCAGGTGCAGGCCGACGGCGGGCGTCTCGCCGATGACCAGCAGGCCCTTCCGGTCGGCGTAGTCGAGGACTTCCTCGGCGTACGGGTAGTGCGAGGTCCGGAACGAGTTGGCGCCGATCCAGTCCAGCAGCGCGAAGTCGCGCACCATCCGCGCGTCGTCGTGGCCCTTGCCGCGCAGCGCACCGTCCTCATGCATGCCGAAGCCCCGCAACCGGACCGGCCGGCCGTTCAGCAGCAGCTGGTCGGCGGCCACCCGGACCGTGCGGATGCCGACCGGCAGCCCGTACTCGTCCTGGCCGTGGGCCAGCTCCAGGCGGTACAGGTACGGGTCGCCGGGCTGCCAGGGCCGGGCCCCGGGCACCGGCAGCTCCCCGGCCGGGCCGGCGGCCCGGGCCACCACGGCCCCGGCCGCGTCCCGCAGCACCGCGGAGGTCAGCGCGGCGCCGCAGGCCCGGTCGTCGCCGACCACCTCGGCCTGGTAGCGCACCAGGCCCGCTCCGGACACCGGGTCGAACTCGGTCTGTACCGCAACCTCCTCGATGAAGCTGACCGGGGTCGCGTACAGCCACACCGACCGGTGCAGCCCGGCGTAGTTGAAGAAGTCGTGGAAGTACCGCTGGGTGCGGCGACCGCCCGGGCTGGTGGAGATCACGCCGGGCGGGATAGTGCCCAGGGTCAGCTCGTTGCCGACCCGTACCGTCACCCGCAGCGGCGCACCGGGCGTGACCAGCGCACTGACGTCGGCTTCGAACGGCGTGTACCCGCCAGCGTGCTCGGCGACCCGGGTATCGCCCGCCCACAGCGTGCCGTGGTGGGTGGCGGCGTCGCAGCGGAGGACGACACGCCGGCCCGCCCAGGAAGCGGGGACCCAGGCGTCCCGCTGGTACCAGACGTCCCCGACGAACTCCCGCTCACCGGGGTCGGTGACGAGATCGTTATAGCTCGCCGGGACCGGCATTTCGCGTCCGCCGGGCAGTGGCGCCCCCCACCAGCGCTCCGTCCCGCCGTGGCCGGCCGGGTCGAACCGGAACCTCCACAGCCCGTCCAGCCGCAGGTATTCACGGCTGCTGCTCTCCCGGGGCGTCAGCACCAGAGATCAACTCCTCAACTGGCTGGCTTGATCACCTGAAGCAGGGCGCGGCCGCCCGCGATCATTCAGGTCTTGACATAAGACTTAACACACGCCTTAAATCAGACCATAAATTTAGGGGCCTACAGGGAGCGGTGGGGAAATCAGCCAGGGCCGCGGCAGCAGGCACCGCAGCGGGCGGGGCCCAGCGGCACCCCCCACTGAGGCCAGCACAGCGCGAACTTTTGGATGAGCCTCACAGAAGAGGAGCACTGCCCGTGCGTATTACCCGTATCTCCGCCGCCGTGGCCGCGGCCACCACCGCGTGCGCGGTGGTGGCCGCCTGCGGCGGCGGATCGTCGCCCGGCGGATCCGGCGGCGGATCCGCCGGTTCCACCAAGAACGCCACCATCACCTACTGGGCCAGCAACCAGGGCGCCAGCCTGCAGGCCGACTACAGCACGCTCGGCCCCGAGCTCAAGAAGTTCAAGCAGCAGACCGGCATCACGGTCAAGCTGCAGGTCATCGGCTGGGCGGACCTGCTCAACCGGATCCTGGCCGCGACCACCTCGGGCCAGGGGCCGGACGTGGTCAACATCGGCAACACCTGGTCGGCGTCGCTGCAGGCCACCGGCGCGTTCCTGCCTTTCGACAGCAAGACCATCAGCCAGGTGGGCGGGCAGAGCAAGTTCCTGGCCTCGGCCATGGGCTCCACCGGCGCGGCGGGCCAGACGCCGACCGCGGTGCCGATCTACTCACTGGCCTACGCGCTCTACTACAACAAGGCTGAATTCCAGGCGGCCGGGATTGCCAGCCCGCCGGTCACCTGGGACCAGGTGGTGGCCGACGGCAAGAAGCTCACCCACGGCGGGAACTACGGCCTGGCCATCGAGGGCGCGAACCCGGCGGAGAACATCCACAACGTGTTCATCTTGTCCAAGCAGAAGGGCGGCAGCTTCTTCGACGCCAAGGGCGACCCGACCTTCACCACCGCGGCCAACGTCGCGGCCGTACAGCAGTGGGTCAACTTCATGGCCAGCGATAAGATCGTCAACCCCGGTGACGCGGAGTACGACCAGAACCAGTCGGTGGCCGACTTCGCCAAAGGCAAGGCGGCCATGCTGTTGTGGCAGGCGGCCGGGACCACCCTCAAGGCGGACGGCATGACCCCTGGCACCTACGGGGTCGCAGCCCCCCCGGTCGAGTCGGGCACGCCGGGCGCGTCCAACCCGGACTCGATGGTGGCCGGGATCAACATCGCGGTGTTCAAGTCCTCCAAGAACCAGGCCGCCGCGCTGAAGTTCGTCAAGTTCATGACCAGCCAGTCCGAGTCGACCCTGCTGAACAGCAAGTACGGCTCGATCCCGCCGGTCCAGGCCGCGCTGTCGGCCAGCCCCGCGGCCAACCAGGAGCAGAGCGTGCTGCGCAGCGTGCTCAGCAACAGCGCGACACCGCTGCCCCAGGTGGCCAAGGAGGCCCAGTTCGAGACCACGGTCGGCACCGCGATCAAGAACCTGTTCGCGGACGCGGCGGCGGGCAAGCCGGTCAGCGCCGCGACCGTCAAGCAGCAACTGTCCAGCGCCCAGCAGCAGATGCAGAGCTAAGGCGGTTACGTGACGGTCAGTATCCGCCGCGACGCGCCCCCGGCCGGCTCCGATGCCGGCCGGGGGCGCGGCCCCGC
>DASWVA010000409.1:0-2986 GCA_036401415.1 Streptosporangiaceae bacterium | reverse complement strand
CAGGCCGAGCTTCTCGGCCACGTCGAGCGCGTCGCCCGGGGTGGTGTAGAGCTTCTCGTTCATCTCGCCGACCACGCCGTCTTCTTCACCGCCGACGACGCCGATCTCCATTTCCATGATGATGTGCGCCTGAGCGCAGGCATCGAGCAGCTCGGCCGCGATGTCGAGGTTCTCGTCCAGCGGCACGGCCGATCCGTCCCACATGTGGGACTGGAACAGCGGGTCCAGCCCCTTGGCCACCCGCTCCTGGGAGAGCTTCACCAGCGGGCGCATGTAGCCGTCGAGCTTGTCCTTGGGGCAGTGGTCCGTGTGCAGCGCGATGTTGACCGGGATGCTGGCCGCCACGACGCGGGCGAACTCGGCGAGCGAACTCGCTCCCGTGACCATGTCCTTGACCGAGCCGGACAGGTACTCGGCGCCGCCGGTGGAGATCTGGACGATGCCGTCGCTCTCCGCCTCGGCGAACCCGCGCAGCGCGGCGTTGAGCGTCTGGCTGGACGTGACGTTGATGGCCGGGTACGCGAAGCCCTGCTGCTTGGCCCGGTCCAGCATCTGGGCGTAGATCTCCGGAGTCGCGATTGGCATGGCGATGGCTCTCTCTCACTGTGCGTCGTGGCTTCCTAGTATTGCGAAGCTACGGCCTGGTGTGCACCAAAGGGGGCGCCCGGCCCATCCGGCGACGGCCCGCAGGCACGGCTTCCGATGCGGTACAACTGAAGGCCTATGGAGAGTTTCCTCACCTCGGCCGGTTACGGCGCGCTCATTCTGTTCGGCTTCCTCGAAGCGTGCTGCATCCCGATCTCCTCGGAGATCACCTTCGGTTTCGCCGGGGTGCTGGCCTTCCAGGGGCACCTGAACCTGATCCTGGTCATCATCATCGGGTCGGTGGCCGAGCTGGCCGGGTCGTTCACCTCCTTCTCGGTGGGCCGCTGGGGCGGCCGCCCGCTGGTGGACAAGGTCGGCCGGTACGTCCTGATCACCCGGGGCGACGTGGACCGGGCCGAGCGCTTCCTGGCCGGTAAGGGCGCCTGGGCGGTGCCGGTGGGCCGCATGATCCCGGTCATCCGCGCGTTCACCTCGATCGTCGCGGGCCTGATCGAGGTCCCCCCGCTGCGGTTCACGCTGCTCAGCCTGATCGGCACGGTGGCCTACGCGGCCGCACTGTCGGGCATCGGCTACGGCGTCGGCAGCGCCTGGACCCGCGTCGAGCACGACGTCTCGATCTTCGGGTACGTCATCGTGGCGGTGGTGGTGGTGGCGATCGTGGCCTTCGTGGTCATCCGGCTGCGAGCCGTCCGCCGGGAAGGCCGGGAGGACCGCGAGCAGGCCACCGGGATTCCGCCGGTCTCCGAAGGCGCGGAGCGGGGTCACCGTGGCTGAATTCGTGAACAAGCCACCTATCCGTCCGGTTCGGAGTTAATCTCCCCCCGTGGGACGCCATAAGTCAGATCCGCACGGTACCGGCCGCTACTTCGCGGTCGGGAGCGGCATCTTCGTCCTCGTCGTCCTCCTCATCGTGGGAGGACTGGCCCTGTACGGCTCGCTCTGAGGCCCCGGCCCTGAGCGGGTCTGGCCCCCGTGGGGCCCCGGCCTGAGAGCGCGCTGCGTCAGACGCCCAGGTCGGCCTGCTCGTAGGCGGCGCGGTAGGGGAGGCCGAGTTCGGCGACATGCTCGCGGGCCCCCCGGTCGACGAGCACCGCGACCCCGGCCACCTCGGCTCCGGCCTCCCGCAGCGCGGTCACCGCGGTCAGCACCGACTTCCCGGTGGTGGAGGTGTCCTCCACCGCCAGCACCCGCCGGCCGGCCACGCGCGGGCCTTCGATCCGGCGCTGCAGCCCGTGGGCCTTCTCTCCCTTGCGCACCACGAACGCGTCCAGCACCCGGCCGTCGGCCGCGGCGGCGTGCAGCATGGCCGCCGCCACCGGGTCGGCGCCCATGGTCAGGCCGCCCACGGCGTCGAAGTCCAGGTCCGAAGCGGCTTCCAGCATGACGCGGCCCGCCAGCGGCGCGTACCGCCCGGCCAGCAGCACCAGGCGCAGGTCGACATACCAGCTGGCCCGCTGGCCCGAGGAGAGCACGAAGTCGCCGTGCACCACGGCATCGGTACGGATGGCAGTCAGGAGTACGTCGCGGTCGCTCACGGCCCGCATCCTAGCCGCCGCCTGCCCGGACGCCGTCGGCTGCGGGCCTCGTCCCCTCCGCGAGGCCCGCAGCGTCGGGCGGGCCGCCGGCGCCGGATCCCGTCCCCTCCACGGGACGCCGGCGCCGGCGGCGTCAGTGGGCCAGCCCGTCCAGGAGGCGCTCGGCGTCCTCCGGCCGGTCCGGCAGTTTGAGCACGCGGACCTCGGTGCCGAGGGCCGCGCGGATCGCCCGCCGCAGACTGGTGAACCGGAACGTGAAGTCCTCGGTCGCCTGCACCAGCGCGATGGCGGGCCCGGGCCGGTCCAGGGCCAGCGTGTCGCCGCCCGGGAAGGCGGCTCGCAGGTCGTGGCCGACCAGGATGACCAGCGAGATCCGCCGCCAGGGATCCGGCCGCCGCGGCAACTCGACCACCACCAGCCGGTGGGTGTCGGCCGGTGCCGAGCCCTGCCGTCTGGCCTGCCGGTACAGCTCGCGCATCCGGGTCCGCAGGTAGGCGAACGACACCAGCCCGGTCAGCGGGTCCTCACAGGCGGCCCCGGACATGCGGGCCAGGCCCGCATCGGCCCAGCCCTCGGCCACCGCGGTGATCACGTCCAGCGGCGGTGTCCCCTGCTCCAGCACCCGGAACAGCGCGCCGACGTCGGTCAGCGCCTCCTTGATACCCACCCCGGCCTGGGCCCGGGCCCGTCCGAGCATGGTGCACGCCTGGCGCAGGCTGCCGTCCCGGCAGGCGGCCTGGGCGACCGCGTCCACCGCCGCCGTCCACCAGTCGTCCTCGGCCAGCCAGCCGGCCGACAGGCTCTGCCGCCGCCAGGCCGCCCGCAGCTGGGGCAGGTCACGTGGG
>DASWVA010000408.1:0-4965 GCA_036401415.1 Streptosporangiaceae bacterium | reverse complement strand
CGAGGGCGCGCGGCCGCCGGTTAACGGGCAGGCCAGGGCGGCGGTCATCGACGGGCCGGAGACCGTGGTCACCGGGGAACAGGCCCGGTACCGGGTCCGCTCGGCCAACGCGGGCAAGGTCGTGTCCTGGGCCGTCGGCGGCGGCTCGGTGGCCCAGGCCCCGGATCCTTCCCACCCCGACGAGCTGCTGCTGATCGCGGACCAGCCGGGGAGCCTGACCATCAGCGTACGGGTCCGCGAAGGCATGACCGAACGCCGCGAGACCAAGGCCGTCGCCGTGGTCGCGGACGTGCTCCCGCCCGGTCCCCCGTTCACGCTGCGGTTGTTCCTGCACGGCTGGGGGCTGGTCGTGGCGGCCATCCTGATCGCCGGCTTCGCGGGCGCCCTGGCCGCGCTCGGGACCCTGAACTCATCCGACTTCGTCGCCCTGGTCGCGCCGATCACGGCCCTGCTCGCCATGGCCGCCGTGGTCCGCGGCACGGGCGACTCCCCGGCCCGGGCGGCGCCGCGCCGTTCGCCGTCGGTGCCGGGCTTTCATCCCACCGAGTACCCGGGCCGGCCGGCCAGCCAGCCGTATATGCCGCCGCCCGCCCCGACCGAGCCGGTCAACCACAACTAGCGGGCGATCGGCCGGGCGGCATTCGGCGCGGGTTTGCCGGGACGGTCCCGGCGGTACGTTCCACATTATGAACGTTCAGGAAATTCGCCAGCTCATGCAGATGGAAGCGGTCGAGCTGGACACCGTGAAGCGCCGGCTGAGCCACTGCCACGATGTCGGTGATCTGCGCCGGAGCGCCCGGCGGCTGATCCCGCGGCCGGTCTTTGACTACGTGGACGGCGCCGCTGATCAGGAGATCAGCCTGGCCGCCAACAGCGCGGCGTTCCAGCGCTGGCGGTTCCGGCCCCGCGAGCTGGTGGACGTGGCCCAGGTGGACACGGGGACGCACATCCTGGGCCGGCCCGCGTCGCTGCCGCTGGGCCTGGCCCCCACGGGCTCGACCCGGATGATGCACCCGGACGGGGAGCCGGCCGTGGCCCGGGCAGCGGGGCGGCGGAAGCTGCCGTACACCCTGTCCACCATGGGCAACACCTCGATCGAGGACCTGGCCGAGGCGGCGCACGCCGCTGGCCAGGACGAGATCTGGTTTCAGCTGTACGTGATGAAGGACCCGGGCCAGACCCGGGACCTGGTCCAGCGCGCGGCGGCCAGCGGCTACCGGGTGCTCGCGGTGACCGTGGACACCACCGTCACCGGCTTCCGGTCGCGAGACGAGCGGAACGGGCTGATCATGCCGCCCGCGCTCACCCCGGGCACGCTGGCCCGCATCGGCGGACGGCCCGCCTACTGGGTGCGGATGCTGCGCCGGCCCGCGATCACGTTCGCGAACTTTCCGCCCGAGCACAAGGCGCGGACCGTGGCCGAGAGCATCGGGAAGTTCAGCTCCAGCATCACCTGGGACTACCTGGCCGAGCTGCGGGCCAGCTGGCCGGGCCAGCTGCTGGTCAAGGGGCCGCTGGGTGCGGCCGACGCGCAGCGGGCGATCGAGGCCGGCGCGGACGGCGTCCAGCTGTCCAACCACGGCGGCCGGCAACTGGACCGGGCCATCGCCCCGATCGACCTGGTGGCCGAGGTCCGTGAGGCCGTGGGGCCAGGGCCGGCCGTGCTGGTCGACTCCGGCATCCAGCACGGCGCCGACCTGGCCGTGGCGGTGGCCCTGGGCGCGGACGCGGGCATGATCGGCCGGGCCTACCTGTACGGCCTGATGGCCGGGGGGGAACCCGGCGTGGACCGGGTGCTGGAGCTGCTGGCCACCCAGTTCCTGCGCACCATGCAGCTGCTCGGGGTCACCTCCGTGGCCGAGCTCCGCAAGGAGGGCCGCAGCCTCCTCACCCGGGCCTGAGGGCCGCGGAATCGGGAGTCGCGGAATCAGGAGGCGCGGGGCGGGAGCGGGGGCCGGGCCTTGGACGGGCGGGTGGACAGGTCGGGCGGGGCCACCGCGGGGTGAGCGGCCAGGGCGGCCAGGGCAAGCTGGACCGCCGTCTCCAGCTGGGGGTCGCGGCCGCCAGCCCAGTCGTCCGGGGAGATGAACACCTCGACGTCCGGGTCGACGCCGTGATTCTCCACGTCCCAGCCCCACTCGCGGAACCAGTAGGCGTACCGGGGGACGGTCATCCGGGTGCCGTCCACCAGCAGGTGGCCGGGCATGCCGTCGATGCCGACGACGCCGCCCCAGGTACGGGTGCCGACCACCGGGCCCAGCCCCAGGGACCGGATCGCGCCGGTGACGATGTCACCGTCGGAACCGGCGAACTCGTCGGCCAGCGCGACCACGGCGCCGCGGGGCGCGTCCCCCGGGTAGGTCTCCGGCTGCAGGTTGCGCGGCAGGTCCCAGCCGATCACCCGGCGGGCCAGTTTCTCCACCACGAGCTGGGACACGTGGCCGCCGCGGTTGCCGCGGGCGTCGAAGATCAGGCCGTCCCGTCGCATCTCGGTGCGCAGGTCGCGGTGGAAGTGGGCCCAGCCCTCCCCCATCATGTCCGGGATGTGCAGGTAGCCGAGCCGGCCCCGGCCCAGGTCCCGGACCAGCCGGCGGCGGCCGGCCACCCAGTCCTGGTAGCGGAGCCGCCGGTCGTCGCGCAGCGGGACGACCACGACCCGGCGCGGCTCGTCCCCGGGGTGCCGGACGGTCAGCTCGACCGGCTTGCCGACCGTCCCGGCCAGGCGCGGACCCGGGCCGGCGGCCGGATCCAGCGGCTGCCCGTCCACGGACAGCAGCTCGTCCCCGGGCGCGACGCCCACCCCGGGCGCGCCCAGCGGGGACAGCGCCTTGGGGTCGGACGACTCCCCCGGCAGGACCCGGGCCACCCGCCAGGTCCCGTCGCCGCCCAGCTCCAGGTCGGCACCCAGCTGGCCCACGGCGGCGGCGCGGCCCCCGCGCCGGGCGCTGGAGGGACCGGACCCGTCGCTGGCCCGGGTCACGTACGCGTGCGAAGTGCCCAGCTCGCCGAAGACCTCCGTCAGCAGGTCGGCGAAGTCGCTGGCCCCGCTGATCCGGTCCAGCAGCGGCCGGTAGGCCGCGAGCACCGCGTCCCAGTCCACGCCGGCCATGTCGGGCGCCCAGAAATCGCGGCGCATCAGCCGGCCGGCCTCGTCGTAGGCGTGCCGCCACTGCGCGTCCGGGTTGGCCAGGAACCGCGCCCGGGACAGGTCGACGGTGACGTCGTCACCGTCGTCGTCCCCGTTGCGGTGCTTGCGCTCGGACGGCAGCACCTGGAGCGTGTCGTCGTCGCTGACCAGCAGGCGGGTACCGTCTCCGCTGACCGTGAACCAGTCCAGCTCGTCCACGATCGTGGCGCACTTACGCCCTGGCAGGTCATAGCGCTCCAGGGACGGCTGGGGCCGGTCCTCCCAGGGGTCGGCGGCGCTCTCGCCGAGCGCCCCGGAGACCGTCTCGCGCAGCCAGGCCAGGCCGTCCTTGACCGCGGCCAGCGAGGAGTACCGGCCTTCCGGCACGGGGACCCGGACCACCCGGCCCGCGAGCCCGTCGGTGTCGATCACGAGCGGGAGATGTTCGGCCCAGGGTGAATCGTCCGGCTCGCTGGCCCGCGGGCCAGCCGGGCGGCCCTCCACCAGCGGCGCGAACGGGGACGGGGTGCTGGCGGCCAGGGTCACCAGGTACGGGCGGCTGCCGTAAGGGAACGACAGGTCGAAAAAGTGCGCGTCGTACACCGGGTCGAAGTCACGCCTGGACAAGAAGGCCAGGTAGCGGCCATCCAGGGTGAACGCCGGGTTGGTGTCGGCGAACCGGCCGTCGGTGACGTCGGTGACGCCGGCGTCCTCACGCCGGGCGATCCGGATCCGGCGCAGCGGTTGCGGGCCCGGCTGGGACCAGGCCAGCCAGGCCGAATCCGGCGACCAGGCCAGGCCGCGGCAGGAACCGTCGTCGGCGGCGGCCAGCTCGGTGACGGCACCGGACGGCAGCTCGACCAGGAACAGCCGCCCGTCGCTGGCGGCGGCCGCGACCGCGGTGCCGTCCGGGGCCGCGGCCAGGCTGGTCACGCTGCCCAGCGCCCCGTCGGCCAGCCGGGTGGTCTGCGGCGAATCGGCGGCGGGCAGGAATTGGAGCGAGTCGCGGCCGGTGGCGTCGCTGACCCAGACGGCCCCGCCGTCCGGGCCGAGCACGGCCGGCAGCCGCGCCCGGGCCGCGGGGTCGACGAACAGGGCCCGGGCCGGGCCGTCGCGGTGGGTCAGCCAGTGCACGGTGCCGCGGACCCCGACCACACTCGCCCGGCCGGTCCGGTCACAGCTCAGCGTGCCCAGATGGTCGTCGGCGGAGATCAGCCGGGGCATCCGCGCGGTGGACGGCGATCCGGCGGTCAGCTCGAGGGGGCGGCCTTCGGCGTCCAGGTCCTCCAGGATCCAGATGTCACCGGCCACGTGGTAGACGATGCGCTGCCCGTCGGTGCTCGGGTTCCGCGCGTAGAACCCGTCGTGGTCGGTGTGGCGGCGCAGCCCGGTGCCGTCCAGCGCGCACGAGTACAGGTTGCCGGTGCCCTCATGGTCGGACAGGAACACCAGCCGGCCCGCGACCAGCATGGGACTGGTGAGCTGGGTGGACAGGCCGGCCTGGACCCGGGTGAACGCCGGGGCGCCGTTGGCCCTGACCCAGAGCCGGCCCGAGGTGCCGCCGCGGTACCGCTTCCAGTGCGCGGGCTCGTGCTGTGAGCTGGTCAGCAGGACGGTGGCGTCCTTGCCGACCGCGATGTCGCTGGCCGGTCCGGTCTCCAGCCGGCGCGGCGGCTCGCCGGTCACCGGGACGGCGTGAGCCCAGGTGAGGAAGGCGGCGGGCTGGCCCACCGCGCTGACCGCGAGGACCTCGCCGTCGGCGGTCCAGCCGGTGACCCGGGTCCGCCGGTCTCCCCACCAGGTCAGGCGGCGGTAGCCGGTGCCGTCCACGCCGGCCA
>DASWVA010000407.1:0-3828 GCA_036401415.1 Streptosporangiaceae bacterium | reverse complement strand
CGGCCGGGTGCGCACGACCACCGAGCAGAAAATGGTGATCCTCGACGTGCCCGCCGACCAGGTCGATAGCCTGGTGGCCGACCTGGAGGCCGCGGACCTGCAGGTCAATCCGGGGCCGTTCCGGCGGCACACGATGGCGTGTACCGGAATTGAGTTCTGCAAGCTGGCCATCGTGGAGACCAAGGCCCGGGCGATCGACCTGATCGACGAGCTGGAACGGCGCCTGCCGGACTTCCACGACCCGGTCACGATCAACGTGAACGGGTGCCCGAACTCCTGCGCCCGGATCCAGACCGCGGACATCGGGCTTAAGGGTTCGCTGGTCACCGGGCCGGACGGCCAGCAGGTGGAGGGGTTTCAGATTCACCTGGGTGGCAGTCTGGGCGGTGGTGACGGGTCGGCGTCCGGCTTCGGGCGCAAGGTCCGGGGGCTGAAGGCCACGGCCGATGAACTTCCGGATTACGTGGAACGGGTTCTCAGCCGGTTCGCAGCCGGCAAGGAGCCTGGTGAGACGTTCGCGGAGTGGACTGTGAGGGCAAACGAGGAGGACCTGTCGTGACCAGCCACACCGGCCGGGCCGTTCCGTTCTACTGCCCGTACTGCGGCGAAGAGGATCTCGAGCCGCAGGGATCCGTTGATGGTGATTGGCATTGCCGCAGCTGCACCCGGAGTTTTCAGCTGCGCTTTGCCGGAATAGGAGCTGCTCTGTGAGTTCCGCGGCACCCTGCGCTGACGAGATGGTGCAGGCCAAGACCGTGCAGGCCGATCCCGGGCAGGCTGATACCGTGCAGGCCAACACTGTGCTGGAGGAACCGCACCGCATGGAAAAGATGGTGGCCGAGGCGGCTGAGGCGCT
The DNA here is from genome assembly GCA_036401415.1 of Streptosporangiaceae bacterium. GTDB lineage: Bacteria > Actinomycetota > Actinomycetes > Streptosporangiales > Streptosporangiaceae > Bog-532. The sequence continues at coordinate 2,972 of DASWVA010000407.1, read as the reverse complement.
GGCCGAGGCGCCCGCCGAGGAAATCCTGCGCTGGGCCACGGCCACCTTCGGTGACCGGATCTGTGTGACCTCCTCCATGACCGACGCAGTCATCATTCACGTCGCGTCCCAGATCAAGCCGGGCATCGACGTGGTCTTCCTCGACACCGGCTACCACTTTGCGGAGACGGTCGGCACCCGGGACGCGGTGTCCGCCGTCTACCCGGTCAACCTGATCAACGTCACACCGTCGCGGACCGTGGCCGAGCAGGACGCCGAGCTCGGGCCCCGGCTGTACGGCCGGAACCCGGACCTGTGCTGCTACCTGCGCAAGGTGGAGCCGCTGGAGCGGGCGCTGGGTCAGTACGACGCCTGGATCACCGGGGTGCGCCGGGACGAGACCGTCGAACGGCGCGAGGCCGAGGTGGTCGAGTGGGACGGCCGCCGCGAGATGGTCAAGGTCAACCCCATCGCCAGCTGGTCGGGCAAGCAGGTCGACGACTACATCGCCGAGAACGGCATCCTGGTCAACCCGCTGGTCTACGACGGTTACCCGTCGATCGGCTGCTCCACCTGCACGCGGAAGGTGGCCCCGGGTGAAAACCCGCGGGCGGGCCGGTGGGCCGGGACCGGGAAGACCGAGTGCGGTATCCACCTTTGAGGGCTTCCGGGCCGGTCGGTTCCGGCGGGCCGGACGGGGGCCCGCCACCGCTGATCGCGGTGGCCCACGGCAGCTCCGACCCGCGGGCCGCGGCGAGCGTCGGCGCGCTACTGGACCTGGTCCGGTGGCGGGCCGAGGCGGCCGGGTTCCCGGGCCTGGACGTACGCGCCGCCTACCTGGGGCATGCCGCCCCCGGCTTGCCTCAGGCCCTGGCCGACGCGGCCAGCCGCGACGAGGAGGCCGTGATACTGCCATTGCTGCTGACCGCGGCCTACCACAGCAAGGCCGATATCCCCGGCGTGCTGCGGGAGGCCCGAGCCGCCCGGCCCCGGCTGGCTGTCCGCTACGGCCAGCCCCTGGGACCGCATCCGCTGCTGCTGCGGGCGCTGGAACGCCGGCTGGGCGAGATCCCGGGCCGCGGGGAGTTCGGTCCGGAGCAGACGGCCGTGGTACTGGCGGCGGCCGGCTCCAGCGACCGGGCCGCGGCCGGGGTGATCACCGACCTGGCCGCGAGCTGGCGGGCGTGGCGAGGCTGGCGGGCCGTGCTGCCCGCTTATGCGTCGGCGGCTGCGCCCACCCCGGCGGACGCGGTCGCCGCGGCCCGGCGGGCCGGGGCCCGGAAGGTGCTGGTGGCCACCTACCTGCTCTCCCCCGGGTTGTTCGCGGACCAGATCCGCCGGGACTGCCTGGCCGCGGGCGCCGCGGGCGTCTCCCCCGTTCTCGGCGCCGCCCCGGAAATCGCCGACGTGGTGCTCGGCCGGTACGCCGAGACGCTGGCGGCCGGCCACGCCGCCGCCGCCGGCTGGCCTGGGCTCCGCTCACGGGATCGTCTGAGGTGCGCCGCGGCCCGGTAACCTTACGCCTGAGACACGAGCGGGCAGTCCGCCGGGATCGGCAAAGGAGGCGGATGCACAGCTGGCCCGGTATGCCCTACCCGCTGGGTGCCACCTGGGACGGATGGGGAACCAATTTCGCACTGTTCTCCGAGGTCGCGGACGCGGTCGAGCTGTGCCTGTTCACCGGCGACGGCACAGAGGCGGACACGCCGCACACCGAGACCCGGGTGCCGCTGACCGAGGTGGACGGGTTTGTCTGGCATACGTACCTGCCCGGCGTTGGCCCCGGCCAGCGGTACGGGTACCGCGTGCACGGCCCGTACGACCCGGCCCGCGGGCTGCGCTGCGACCGTTCCAAACTGCTGCTCGATCCCTACGCCAAGGCCATGCAGGGCCGGCTCAACTGGGACGAGTCGCTGTTCTCCTACCGGCTCAGTGATCCGAAGGCCCGGAACACCGCCGACAGCGCGGCCAGCATGCCCAAGAACGTGGTCATCAACCCGTTCTTCGACTGGGCCAACGACCGTCCGCCGCGCACCCCCTACCACGAGACCGTCATCTACGAGGCGCACGTCCGCGGCCTGACCCTGCGGCACCCGGGCATCCCGGCCGCCCAGCAGGGCACCTACGCGGGGCTGGCCCACCCGGCCATCACCGAGCACCTGCAGCGGCTCGGGGTCACCGCGGTCGAGCTGATGCCGGTGCACCAGTTCGTGCCGGAGCAGGCCCTGGTCGGCCGGGGGCTGACCAACTACTGGGGTTACAACACGATCGGGTTCCTGGCCCCGCACAACCGTTACTCCTCGGCCGGCCAGCTCGGCGGGCAGGTCGGTGAGTTCAAGACGATGGTCAGGACCCTGCACGAGGCGGGCATCGAGGTCATCCTGGACGTGGTCTACAACCACACCGCCGAGGGCAACCAGCTGGGCCCGACACTGTCCTTCCGCGGCATCGACAACGCCTCGTACTACCGGCTCGACGACCGCGACAAGTCCCGGTACGTGGACTACACCGGCTGTGGCAACAGCCTGAACGTCCGGCACCCGCACTCCCTGCAGCTGATCATGGACTCGCTGCGGTACTGGATCATGGAGATGCACGTGGACGGGTTCCGGTTCGACCTGGCCTCGGCCCTGGCCCGCGAGCTGCACGACGTGGACCGGCTGTCCACGTTCTTCGACCTGGTGCAGCAGGACCCGGTGGTGTCCCAGGTCAAGCTGATCGCTGAGCCCTGGGATGTCGGCGAGGGCGGCTACCAGGTGGGGAACTTCCCGCCGCTGTGGACCGAGTGGAACGGCAAGTACCGGGACACCATGCGGGACATGTGGCGCGGCCAGCCGGGCACGCTGCCCGATTTCGCGTCCCGGCTGAGCGGCTCCTCGGACCTGTACGAGACGTCCGGGCGCCGGCCGGCCGCGTCGATCAACTTCGTCACCTGCCACGACGGATTCACCCTGCAGGACCTGGTCAGTTACGACCGCAAGCACAACGAAGCC
>DASWVA010000406.1:0-10412 GCA_036401415.1 Streptosporangiaceae bacterium | reverse complement strand
GGGGCCGGTCGTCGACGATCCGGCGCATCTTGCCCAGGGAACGCTCGATCGAGTCGGGGTCACCCACCACGACCTCGGCGCTCACGCCGATGGTGTTCTTGATCAGCGTCCCCAGCTGGGTCCCGGCCGCGGCCCCGTCGGCCGGGGCGGCGTCCACGCGTCGCTCGACGTGGACGGCCAGGGCGTCCAGCCGGCCCCGGCGGGACAGGTGCAGCTGAAAGTGCGGGGACAGCGCCGGGATGCGCAGGATGAGTTCCTCGATCTGGGTCGGGAACAGGTTGACCCCCCGCAGGATGATCATGTCGTCGGTGCGCCCGGTAATCTTCTCCATCCGGCGCATGGTGCGGGCGGTGCCCGGCAGCAGCCGCGTCAGGTCGCGGGTCCGGTAGCGGACCACCGGCATGGCCTGCTTGGTGAGCGAGGTGAAGACCAGCTCACCCGGCTCGCCGTCGGGTAGCACCGCCCCGGTCAGCGGGTCGATGATCTCGGGGTAGAAGTGGTCTTCCCAGATGTGCAGGCCGTCCTTGGTCTCGACGCACTCCTGGGCCACGCCCGGCCCCATGACCTCGGACAGGCCGTAGATGTCGGTGGCGTCGATCCCGGCGCGGGCCTCGATCTCGGCGCGCATCTCGTTGGTCCACGGCTCGGCGCCGAAGATGCCGTACCGGAGCGAGCACCGGGCCGGGTCCAGGCCCTGGCGTTCCATCTCGTCCAGGATGGCCAGCAGGTAGGACGGGGTGACCATGATGACGTCGGGGCGGAAGTCACGGATCAGCGTGACCTGCCGCTCGGTCATGCCGCCGGAGACCGGGACCACGGTGCAGCCGAGCTTCTCGGCCCCGTAGTGGGCGCCCAGGCCCCCGGTGAACAGCCCGTACCTGTAGGCGTTGTGCAGGATGTGCCCGGGCCGGCCGCCGGCGGCCCGGATCGAGCGGGCCATGACCGTGGCCCAGGTGTCGAGGTCGGCCCGGGTGTACCCGACGACGGTCGGCCGGCCGGTGGTGCCGGACGAGGCGTGGACCCGGGCCACCTGCTCGCGCGGGACCGCGAACATGCCGAACGGGTAGTTCTCCCGCAGGTCGTGCTTGGCCGTGAAGGGGAATTTGGCCAGGTCGGCCAGGTCCTGGCCGTCGTCCGGGTGGACCCCGGCCGCGTCGAAGGCCCGCCGGTAGTGCGGCACGTGATCGTAAGCGTGCCGCAGCGACCACCGCAGCCGCTGGAGCTGCAGCGACCGCAGCTCGTCGGCGGACGCGGTCTCGATCGGCTCCAACTCGCCGGTCATGGCGGGCTCCTCAGGCGTCGTAATCCACGGTGATCTCATCCGACGTGGGCCGGGTCTGGCAGGTCAGGACGTAACCGGCCTCGACCTCGTGCGGCTCGAGGGCGTAGTTGCGCCGCATCGTCCCGGCGCCACTGGTGATCTTGGCCCGGCAGGTGCCGCACACGCCACCCTTGCAGGCGAAGGGCAGGTCGGGGCGGACCTTCTGGGCCCCGTCGAGGATGGCCGGGCCGGCGGGCAGGGTGAGCGTGGAGGACCGCCCGTCCAGGATGACGGTCACCCGGGCCCCGTCCGCGGCCGGCGGCTCGGCGTGGGTGGCCTCGGCGGGCGCCTCGTCCCCGACCCAGAACAGCTCCCGGTGGATGCGGCGGGGGTCCACGCCCAGCGCGGTGAGCACGCCGATCGCGTCGGTGACCATGCCGTGCGGCCCGCACAGCCACCAGTGGTCGACCCGGGCGACGTCGGCGGTGACCGGCAGCAGGGCCGTGAGCCGGGCGCGGTCCAGCCGCCCGCTGAACAGCTCCACCTCCTGCGCCTCGCGGGAGAGCACGTGCACGATCTGCGTCCGGGCCGGGTAGGCGTCCTTGAGGTCGGCGACCTCGTCCGCGAACATGACCGTGTCGCTGCGCCGGTTGCCGTACAGCAGCGTGACCGTGGACTGGTCGTCGGCGGCCAGCACCGAGGCCGCGATCGAGATCAGCGGGGTGATGCCGGACCCGGCCGCGATCAGGACGTGCCGCCCGGGGGTGGCCAGGTCGGGAGTGAACGTGCCGGTGGGGGCCTGAACCTCCACGGTGTCGCCCGCCCTGAGCTCGTGCACGAGCCAGCCCGAGACCGCGCCGCCGCCGACCTCGCGGACCCCGATCCGCGGCGGGGCGCCGGCCGCGGCGCAGATGGAGTAGGAGCGTCGCTCCGCCCCGCGGCGGACGGTCAGGCTCTGCCCCGGGGCGAACGCGAACGCCTCGGCCAGGTCGCCGGGCACCGCGAACGTGATCGCGGCCGAGTCGCCGGTGAGGGGCTCGACCCGTTCGACCACGAGTGGGTGGAAGCCGGTTCTCACAGCGGCCTGACCGCCTCGAACGGTTCGCGGCACTCCTCGCACCGGTGCAGCGACTTGCACGCCGTGGCGCTGAACGCCGCGGTCTGCTGCGTACGGGGTGAACCGCAGAGCGGGCACGGCGGTGAGGCCGGCCGGCCCAGGGTCAGCGGGACCGGGCCAGCGCGCCGGGGCGCCGGGGACGGCGGCGCGATGCCGGCCGCGGCCAGCTTGCGCCGGCCCGGCCCGGTGATCCAGTCGCTGGTCCAGGGCGGGGCCAGCTGCGTCCGCACGGTGACCGGGCCGAACCCGGCCACCTCCAGCCGGTGGCGGACGTCGGCGCTGATCTCGCGCAGGGCCGGGCAGCCGCTGTAGGTGGGCGTGATCGTCACCACCACCCCGTCCCCGGTGACGTCGACGGCGCGAAGAATGCCCAGGTCAGCGACGGTCACCATCGGCAGTTCGGGATCCGGGGTGGCCGCGGCGGTTTTGTAGGCGCTGCATCGGGCGGTGCTCACCATGTCGCGTCCGGGTGGGCGCGGGCCAGGGACTGCAACTCGGCCAGCAGGGGGGCCATCGCCCCGGTGTGCACCCCGGCCCGGCCGGCCGGGCCGGGCACCCCGGCCGGGGCCGGGACGCCGGGGTGGTCCAGGCCGCCCAGGCTCAGCACGGAGCCGAGCACGGCATCGATCACGATGGGTTCGACCATGGCCAGGGCGTCCGGGTCGGGCCGGAACAGCTCACCGGCCAGCGGCCACAGCGCGGTGAGCGCGCGCTGCATGCGCTGGTGGGACAGGCCGGTGCCGTCGCCGAGCCGGATCACCCACTGCGCGGCGTAGTCGCGGTGGTAGGTGAGCTCCTTGACCCCCTTGGCCGCGATGGCCGCCAGGACCGGGTCCGGAGCGCCCGACAGCTCCTCGAACAGGGCCAGCCGCCAGGCCGAGAAGATGAGCAGCCGTCCGGTCAGCTCGGCGAAGTCCCGGTCCTCGTGCTCGGCCAGGCGGACGTTGCGGAACTCCCCCTCGGGCCGGAAGAAGGCCAGCTCGTCCTCGGTCCGGCCGAGGATGGCGCCGGCCCGGGCCAGCAGCATGCGGGCCTGGCCGAGCAGGTCGAGCGCGATATTGGCGATCGCGGTCTCCTCCTCCAGCTCGGGCATCCGGGTCACCCACTGCTGCAGCCGGTGGCTGTAGATCAGCGCGTCGTCGCCCAGGGCCAGGCAGTAGCGGGCCAGCGCGGCGGCGTCGAGCCCGGCCGGGACGCTGGTGTCGATGCCTTCGAGCGGATCGGTGAAGCCGGTGCCGAAGGCCCAGCGGTGGCCGTCGTCGTGATCTTGCGCCAGCAGGTCGTAGGGGCTGTCGTGGCCCGCGCGCGGATCAGGGGTGCTCATGAGCGGCCCTCACATGTGCGGAACGTCGTCGGGGATCTCGTAGAACGTCGGGTGCCGGTAGACCTTGTCCCCGGCCGGCGCGAAGAACGGGTCCTTCTCGTCCGGGCTGGACGCGGTGATGTCCCCGGCGGCGACGACCCAGATGCTGACGCCCTCGTTGCGCCGGGTGTAGAGGTCCCGGGCGTGGTGCAGGGCCATCTGCGGGTCGGCCGCGTGCAGGCTGCCGACGTGCACGTGGTTGAGCCCGCGCTTGCCCCGCAGGAACACCTCGTACAGCGGCCAGTCCTGGTCAGCCACGGCGCGCCGCCGCCCGGGCCTTGGCCGCGTGAGCCAGGGCGGCCTCGCGGACCCAGGCGCCCTCGTCGTGGGCGGCTTTGCGGCGGGCCACCCGCTCGGCGTTGCACGGGCCGTGGCCGGACACGACCGCCTTGAACTCGTCCCAGTCGACCGGGCCGAAATCGTAGTGGCCGCGCGCCTCGTTCCAGCGCAGGTCCGGGTCGGGCAGGGTGACGCCGAGCTTGGCGGCCTGCGGGACGGTCATGTCCACGAACCGCTGCCGCAGCTCGTCGTTGGTGTGCCGCTTGATGCCCCACTTCATCGACTGCCCGGTGTTGGGCGAGTCCTGGTCGGGCGGGCCGAACATCATCAGTGCGGGCCACCAGTAGCGATTGGTGGCGTCGGCGACCATCTCCCGCTGCTCCCCGGTGCCGCGCATCATCGTCATCAGCAGCTCATAACCCTGCCGCTGGTGGAACGACTCCTCCTTGCAGATGCGGATCATGGCCCGGGCGTAGGGGCCGTAGGACGAGCGGCACAGCGGCACCTGGTTGCAGATGGCGGCCCCGTCCACCAGCCAGCCGATGACGCCGACGTCGGCGTAGCTCAGGCTGGGGTAGTTGAAGATCGACGAGTACTTCTGCCGCCCGCTGACCAGCTTGGCGGTCAGGTCGCCGCGGTCCGCGCCGAGGGTCTCGGCCGCGCTGTAGAGGTACATGCCGTGCCCGGCCTCGTCCTGGACCTTGGCCAGCAGGATGGCCTTGCGCCGCAAGGAGGGGGCCCGGGTGATCCAGGCGCCCTCGGGCTGCATGCCGATGATCTCCGAATGCGCGTGCTGGGCGATCTGCCGGGTCATCGAGGCCCGGTACGCCTCCGGCATCCAGTCCCGGGGCTCGATCCGGCTCATCTGGCCGATCGTCTCGTCGAAGTGGGCCTGCAGGGCCGGCTGGCCCGGTTCGGTGGTGATGGTCATGCGTTCCACTCCTTGGCCACCATGGTCAGCACGTCGTAGGTGGCCACCACGGTGCCGTCTTGGTTGGTGATCTCCGCGTCCCAGCGGACCTCGCCGTAGTCGCCGGCCCGCGGGCTGATCTGCTCGCAGGTCAGGGTCACGGTCATGTCGTCGCCGGGCCTGAGCGGGGTCAGAAAGCGCAGGTTGTCGATGCCGTAGTTGGCCAGTACCGGGCCGTAGTCGGGCTGGACGAACAGTCCCGCGGCGAACGACAGGATCAGGTACCCGTGGGCCACCCGGCCGCCGAAGAACGGGTTACGCGACGCGGCTTCGGCGTCGGTGTGGGCGTAGAACGTGTCGCCGGTGAACTCGGCGAAGTGCGCGATGTCGTCCAGCGTCACCGTGCGCGGCCCGCCGGTGACGGCGTCGCCGACGCGCAGCTCGGCCAGCGACCTGGTGAACGGGTGCGCCCCGTCGTCGTGGCGGGCCGCTCCCTTGACCCAGCGGCCGGTAGCGGCGGCCAGCATGCGCGGGCTGGCCTGGACCGCGGTCCGCTCCAGGTGGTGGTACACCCCGCGCAGGCCACCCAGTTCCTCGCCGCCGCCCGCGCGCCCGGGGCCGCCGTGCACCAGCGTGGGCAGCGGCGACCCGTGGCCGGTGGACTCGGGCGCCGCGTCGGCGTCCAGCACCAGCAGACGGCCGTGCCACGGCGCGACCCCCATGATCACCTCCCGGGCGAAGTCCGGGTCGTCGGTGACCACCGAGCCGGCCAGGCTGCCCCGCCCCAGGGCGGCCAGGGCGATGACGTCTGCGGTACCGCGGTAGCCGATGAGCGTGCTGACCGGGCCGAACGCCTCGATCTCGTGTACCTCGGCCCGGCGCGGGTCATCGGCCCGGATGAGCACGGGCGGGAAGAACGCGCCCCGGGTGGCGTCGGCTCCGGTCACCGGCACGCGCCCGGGGTCGCCGGACACCAGGGGCCCGGCCGCCTCCAGCGCCTTGACCGAGCGGCGGACCTCTTCCCGCTGCTCCAGGCTGGCCAGCGCCCCCATCTGCACGGACTCCTCGCGCGGGTCGCCGACGACGACCTGGGCCAGGCGCTCCCGCACCGCTTCGGTCACCGCGTCCAGCTGCCCGGCGGGCACGAACGCGCGGCGGATGGCCGTGCACTTCTGCCCGGCCTTGACCGTCATCTCGGTGACCAGCTGCCTGACGTACCGGTCGAAGCCGGCCGTGCCCGGGGTGGCGTCGGGGCCGAGGATGGACATGTTCAGCGAGTCGGCCTCGGCGCTGAACCGCACCGACCGCGCGACCACGCCCCGGTGAGAGCGCAGCCGGTGCGCGGTGCCGGCCGACCCGGTGAAGCTGAGCAGATCCTGTTCGGTGAGGTGATCGAGCAGGTCCCCGGCGCTGCCGCTGACCAGCTGCAGCGCACCGTCCGGGAGCAGCCCGGAATCGATGATCAGCTCTGCCATCGCCGCGGTGAGGTAACCGGTCTGCGAGGCCGGCTTGATCAGCGTCGGGACGCCGGCGATCAGGGCCGGGGCGAGCTTCTCCAGCGGCCCCCAGACCGGGAAGTTGAACGCGTTGATCTGGACCGCCACGCCCAGCCGGGACGTGAGCAGGTGCTGGCCCAGGAACTGCCCGCCCTGGCCGAGCGGCTCCGGGGGCCCCTCCACCACGAACCGCTCGTCTGGCAGCTCCCGCCGGGCCTTGCTGGCGTAGCTGAACAGCACGCCAATGCCGCCGTCGATGTCGAACTTCGAGTCGGCCAGCGTGGCTCCAGTCCGGTAGGACAGGTCGTACAGCTCATCCCGGTGCTCGCGCAGCAGCTGGCCCACTGACTTGGCCAGGGCCGCGCGGCCGTGGAAGGTCAGCTCCCGCAGGGCCGGGCCGCCGGCCGACCGGCCGTAGGCCAGCGCGGCGCCGAAGTCGATGCCCGCCGAGGAGACTTCGGTCACCGTCTCGCCGGTCACCGCGTCACGCACCGGGACGCCGGTGCGCGGCGCGTACCAGTGCCCGGCGACGTAGCTGCGCAGAACCGTCACGGGACCCGCTCCATCTGCTGGCTATTTACATACCGAACATTCGGTAATTTACTATGCAGGGTGACCGTTGAACAGACGTCAGCCGGAAAAATCGGCGCCGGGCTGGGCCCCCGCCGCCGGGGCCGTCCCGGGTACGACCTGGAGACGTTGCTGCTGGTCGCGGTGGAGGTGTTCAACGAGCGCGGCTACGACGGGTCGAGCATGGAGGACCTGGCCCGGCGGCTCGGCATCGCCAAGTCCGCCATCTACCATCACGTCTCCGGCAAGCAGGAGCTGCTCCGGCTGGCCCTGGACCGGGCCCTGGACGGCTGGTCCGAGGCCGCCGGGCGGGCGCGGGCGCTCGACGCGCCGGCCATCGTCCGGCTCGAGATGCTGGTCCGCGGCACGGTCGCGGTCCTGGAGACCCGGCTGCCCTACGTCACCCTGCTGCTGCGCGTCCGTGGCAACACCGGCGTCGAGCGGGCCGCGCTGGAGCGCCGCCGGTCGTTCGACGCGCTGGTGGCCAGCCTGGTCGAGGAGGCCGAGCGGGACGGTGACATCCGCGCCGACGTCGACCCCAAGCTCACCGCACGGCTGCTGTTCGGCATGGTCAACTCGCTGGTCGAGTGGTACCGCCCCGCCGGTCCGGCGGGCACGGCGGGTGGGCCGGGCCTGGCCGACGCCGTGTGCGCGATCGCCTTTGACGGCCTCCGCGTCCGGCGCTGACCCCTCCGGGCACGACCGGGCCCGGAAATGACAGCGCCCTCGAGAGCATTTGCTCACGAGGGCGTGCCGCCGGTTCGTAGGTCGCCTCACGGCGAAAGGCACAACATGGCTCCAGCCGGACGGTATTCCATGAAGGCGGTTAATTGAGCCCGGGGGACACTAACGCACCGACGATGAGTTGGAACGCCCGGCCGGCCGGGGCTATTCCGGCCGGGAAAACTTTCTCAGCATCGCCGCGCTCTGGTCCCACAGGTCGCGGGCCAGGTAGTCGTCGTAGGCCTGCTCGTGGGAGCGGACGGGCCGGTTGGCGGAGTAGAACTCACCGGGCCGCCAGGTCTGCCCGGGGATGCCTTCGGCGAGGAACGTGACCGAGCCGGCCGCCTGGCGCGGGCTGGTGAGGAACAACCACTTCAGCGGGGTGTGGTAGACGAAGCGGAAGTAGCTGGTGGTGTGGCGGGCGAAGTTGGTGGCGACGTGGCCGGGGTTGAACGCCACCGCGTTGATGCCCTGGGGACCGTAGCGGCGCTGCAGCTCGCGGGTGAACAAGATGTTGGCCAGCTTGGCGTCGCCGTAGGCCTTGTTCGGCGAGTATTTCTTCTCGTTCTGCAGGTCCCCGGGGTCGATGAGGCCGTAGAGCCTGGCCGCCGAGCTGGAGGTCTGCAGCACGCTGGCCGAGCTGGCGGTCAGCGTGGGCAGCAGCAAGGTGGTGAGCAGGAACGGCGCCAGGTGGTTGACCTGGAAGGTCTGCTCAAAACCGTTCCTGGTGAGCGCGCGGGCCCCGAAGATGGCGCCGGCGTTGCTGACCAGCACATCGATGCGCGGGCACGTCGAGGCCAGGGTGGCGGCCAGCCGGCGCACCTGGTCCAGGTCGGCGAAGTCAGCCACGAAGTACGGGGCGCCCAGCTCGGCGGCCACCGCCGCGGTCTTGCCCGGCGACCGGCCGGTCAGCACGACGCGCGCCCCGTGCGCGGCGAGCTGGCGGGCGGCGGCCGCCCCGATGCCGTCGCTGGCGCCGGTGATGACGATCGTCTGCGGCCGGGTCAGTCTGAGCCCCAGTGGGGCGGGCGTTCGCCGAAGCGGAGCTCGTCCTCGTCAGGGTCGGGCCGCTCACCCCAGCCGGCGTCGGTGTCCTCGCGGCTCTGGTCCGGCTGGGCGGCCTGGTCGTCGGGGCGCCGCGCCGCCGGAGCGATCGAGAGGTTCAGGCTCAGGCGGGCCGCGGCAGCCCGCGTCTGCTCGGGCAGGGTTGGCTCAATCATGGTGACGCGCTCCGGCCGGACAGGACTTCATGGTGCAGTTTACGTCGGCGCCGGGCGGCCACGCCCGGCGCACCGAGCTGGGCGCGGCCCCGGTAGCGTGATCACAATGACGCGGATCCATCCATGAACTGCTGGCGACGGCGCGGGGCGGCTTGCGCAGGCTCTCCCCCTGCAGGCCCAGCGGGCGATGCCCGCGGGCGCGGCCCTGATCGACATCCGCTCGGACCGCCAGATCGCCCGGGACGGGACGACCGCCGGGGCGCTGGTCATGCCCGCAACGTCCTGGAGTGGCGGCTGGATCCGGCCAGCGACCACCGGCACCCGCAGGCGCCGCGGCTCACCGATCACGTCATCCTGCTGTGCGACGAGGGTTACCAGTCGAGCCTGGCCGCCGCGACGCTGCAGCAGCTCGGCTTCACCCGCGCGACCGACGTCGACGGCGGCTTCCGGGCCTGGCGCCAGGCCGGGCTGCCGGTGCTGCCCCCGGGGGCTCTCCCCCGGCCCGTCACCGCCGGCGCCGCCGGGCCCGGCTAACTCCGGCCGCGCCTGGCCGGCGATGCGCTCCAGGTCCGCGGGGGTGTCGATGTCGTCGGGGCGGCCGGTGTCGCCGCATTCGACCAGCGTGACCAGGTCCGGGCGGGACCGCAGAAAGGCGCGCGCGCCCTGGTCGCCGGTGGCCAGCGCGATCACCTGCGGCCAGTGTTCGCGGGCCAGCAGTACGGGGTTGCGCGGCCGGCCCTGGTAGACGGCGACGGCCACCCCCGCTCCGGCCCGGTGGGCGCCGATGAGGCGGGCGACCGCTTCCGGGCTGATCAACGGCTGGTCGGCCAGCGCGACCACCACCGCGTCCGTCGCCGGCCAGGCGGACATGGTCGCCAGCGCGACCCGGAGCGAGGATCCCATCCCGGTGCGGTACTGCTCGTTGTGCACCGTCCGGGTGCCGGGGATGGCGACCGGGGCGGCCCCGGTGACCACCAGGACCGGGTCGGCGCCACCCGCCCGCAGCAGGCCCACCCCGCGTTCGGCCAGGGTCAGCCCGTCCAGCACGACCAGCGCCTTGGGCTGGCCGAACCGCGAGCCTTCCCCGGCGGCCAGCAGCACCCCGGCGACCTTCGCGGGCCCGGACACGGCGGCCGGTCAGCTGACCGCGAGCGAGTGGTGGATCCGGCCCCCGGTGTCGGTCAGGGCCTGCCCGGTTCCGCCCCAGCGGAGCTGGATCAGCTCGGCCGCGATGGACACCGCCGTCTCCTCGGGCGTCCGGGCGCCGAGGTCCAGACCGATCGGGGACCGGAGGCGGCCCAGTTCCTGCTCGGTCAGGCCGGCCTCGCGGAGCCGCGCCAGCCGGTCGTCGTGGGTGCGGCGGCTGCCCATCGCGCCGATGTACCCGGCCGGGGTGCGCAGCGCCACCTCGAGCAGGGGCACGTCGAACTTCGGATCGTGGGTGAGCACGCAGATCACGGTCCTGGCGTCCAC
>DASWVA010000405.1:0-6581 GCA_036401415.1 Streptosporangiaceae bacterium | reverse complement strand
CCGCAGCAGGCCCAGGCCACCACCACCGGATCCGGCGGCCTGTACACGCCGAACGGCGCGGGCCTGACCCCCAGCGCGTTCCTCCGCCTGCCGCCGGACGCGGTCCGGGCGCAGGGCTGGCTGAGCACTCAGCTGCAAAACCAGCTCGCGGGGCTGAACGGCCAGATGACCTACGTGTCGCACTTCCTGCAGCCGTCCACCTGCGGCTGGATCACCCCCAGCCAGTACGGCTGGGAGGAGGCCCCGTACTGGCTGCGCGGCTACGCCAACCTCGGTTACGTCACCGGGGACCAGCCCACCATCGCCGCCGCCACCCAGTGGCTGACCAGGACCATCGCCACCCAGCAGGCCAGCGGTTTCTTCGGCCCGGACAACGTCGCGACCAGCCTGGGCGGCGGCTTCGACCCGTGGCCGTACATGCCCATGCTGCGGGCCGTCACCTCCTACGCGGAGTACTCCGGGGACACCCGCGTGGTGCCGTTCCTGACCCGGTTCTTCGGCTATCTGGCCGGCCAGCCCACCAGCCAGATCAGTAACGGCTGGGGGTACAGCCGGTGGGCGGAGATGATGGATTCGGTCCTCTGGCTGTACAACCGCACCGGCGACTCGTTGCTGCTCAGCCTGCTGACCCGGATCCACCAGAATTCGGCCAACTGGATGACGTCCAGCCTGCCGACCCTGCACAACGTCAACCTGGCCGAGGGGTTCCGCGAGCCCGCCGTCTACGGCCAGCTCGGCGGATCCTCCTACACCCAGGGCACATACAACTCCTACGCCCAGTTCATGAGCACCTGGGGTCAGGTCGCGGGCGGCGGGTTCGGCGGCGACGAGAACTGCCGGCCGGGCGAGGCCGACCCCCGGCAGGGGCTGGAGACGTGCGGCATCGTCGAGCTCATGCAGAGCTGCGAGGTCCTCACCCAGGTGCTGGGCGACCCGGTGTGGGCCGACCGCTGCGAGCAACTGGCGTTCAACATGCTGCCCGCCGCGCTGGATCCGGGCCAGCACGGCACCCACTACATCACCAGCCCCAACTGCGTGCAGCTCGACAACGTGCCCAAGACCATGGGGCAGTTCGACGACACGTTCGCGCTGCAGGCCTACCTGCCCGGCGTAGACCAGTACCGCTGCTGCCCGCACAACTACGGCATGGGCTGGCCGATGTTCACCCAGAACCTGTGGCTGGCCACCGGCGACCACGGCCTGGCCGCCAGCATGTACGCGCCGTGCACGGTCACGGCCAGGGTCGCGGGCGGCACCACGGTGACGGTCACCGAGACCACCGACTACCCGTTCCGCGGCGCGGTCACGCTGACGCTGGCCAGCCCGGGCCCGCTCACCTTCCCGCTGTACGTCCGGGTGCCCGGCTGGTGCCCGGCCCCGTCGGTCGCGGTCAACGGGCAGCCGGTCAGCGCGGCGGCCGGCCCGGCCTACGTGAAGATCGCCCGCACCTGGGCCAGCGGCGACACCGTCACGCTGACGTTCCCGCTGCAGCCGTCGGTCGCCGCGCTCGCGGCCCAGCGCGACGCGGTGACGATCTCCTACGGCGCCCTGCAGTTCGCCACCCAGATCACCGAGAACTGGCGCCAGTTCGGCACCACCCCGACCCTGAACAACGGCCCGATGACCTGGCCCGAATACGAGGTGGCCCCCGGTTCCCCGTGGAACTACGGCCTGGTCCTGGACCCGTCCGACCCGGCCGCCGCGCTCACGGTCAGCCCGCCCGCGGGTGCGCTGCCGGCCAACCCGTTCACCCAGCCCGCCCCGGTCACCATGACCGTACCCGCCCGGCAGCTGGCCAACTGGCACGCGGACTGCATGAACGTGGTCACCCCGCTGCAGGCCAGCCCGGCCACGTCCACGCTGCCCCAGCAGGCCGTCACGCTCATCCCGATGGGCGCGGCCCGGCTGCGGATCTCGGTCCTCCCGGTCGCCAGCGCCAGCGGCGGCGGTAGCTGGCTGGCCACCGGGGGCGCCGCGTTCCGGATCCAGAATCAGAACAGTGGCAAGGTGCTGGGCGTGAGCGGCATGTCGACGGCCGACAGCGCCCAGGTGGTCCAGTTCGACGACAGCGGAACCACCGACCACCTGTGGCAGCTGATCGACAACGGTAACGGCTGGCTGCGGATCCAGAATCAGAACAGTGGCAAGGTGCTGGGCGTGAGCGGCATGTCGACGGCCGACAGCGCCCAGGTGGTCCAGTTCGACGACAGCGGGACCACCGGCCACCTGTGGCGGCTGATCGACAACGGTGACGGCTGGTTCCGGATCCAGAATCAGAACAGTGGCAAGGTGCTGGGCGTGAGCGGCATGTCGACGGCCGACAGCGCCCAGGTGGTCCAGTTCGACGACAGCGGGACCGCCGACCATCTGTGGCGGCTGATCCCGGACGGCCAGGTCAAGATCCAGAACGTCAACAGCGGCCTGCTGTGCGGCGTGGACCAGATGTCGGCCGCCTCCGGGGCCAGCGTCGTCCAGTTCCACGACAACGGCACCGCCGACCATCTGTGGCAGTTCGTCCCCGACACCGGCGGCTGGTTCCGGATCCGGAACCTCAACAGCGGCCTGGTGCTCGGGGTCAGCGATATGTCCACCGCCGACAGCGCGAACGTGGTCCAGGCCACCGACAACGGCACCGCCGACCACCGCTGGCGGCTGCGTTACGGCGGGGGCACCGGGTTCCGCGTGCAGAACGCGAACAGCAGCCTGGTCCTGGCGGTCAGCGGCATGTCCCAGGCCGACAGCGCCCAGGTGGTGCAGTTCAGCGACACCGGCACGGCCGACTACCTGTGGCAGTTCCTGGTCGCGGGCGCGTTCGACTCCTGACCCGGGGGAGCCGGCGCCGCGGGAAGCCGGGGATCCCCGGGGGCCCGGGGGTCCGGGGTGCGGGGATCACCGCCCCGGGACGGAGTCCTGCAGCAGCCAGAGTCTGGCCGCGGTGGCCGCGTCGGCCGGGGTGTAACCCACCGCCACCAGACCGTCCGGCCCTGGCTCGGACCACAGCTGGTAGGGCGCCAGCCGCAGCGGGCCGGCCACCGGGTGCAGGAAACGCTGCGGCGCGTGGCCGGGGTAGCACGGCTCCGGCTCGTGCCACAGTCGTTCGAATTCAGCTGATCCCTGGCGCAGCCGGTCCAGCAGGTTGGTCCAGGCCGGGTCGTCGGGATGCCGGGACATGGCCGCCCGGAACTGGCCGACCACCCGCGGCGCTTCCACCTGCCACTCGGGCAGCTGCCGGCGCAGCCGGAGGTCGGTGAAGTACAGCAGGAACGCGTTGCGGCCGGCTTCCGGTACCGACTCCAGGCCGAACAGCGCGCCGTATCCGCGGTTGAAGGCCAGGATCTGCTGGCGCCCGTCCTGGACCGCGGCCGGGAACGGCTCCACCTGCCGCACCAGCGTCCGCAGGTACGGCGGCACGGTGTCGTGCGGGCGGACCCGGCGAGCCACCGGCGGCCGGCCGGGCGCGGTGGCGGATCTGATCGTCGCCGACGCTGAGCTCATCATTCCCCCGAGGGCCGAGGCTTCGCTTACCCGTATCTACGTAGGAGACCCGCGGCCGGATTGATGATTACCAAAATCCCGAAAAATCGCCCCGCCCGGCCAGCAGCCGGCCGCCCGGGCCAGCGGCCAGCGGCCCGTCACAACAGCAGCCGGCCGCCTGGGCCAGCGGCCAGCGGCCCGTCACAACAGCAGCGGGCGGAGCAGCCTCACCGGCGGGGAGCCGTGGGCCAGCATCTGGTCGTGGATCTCGCGGGCCGGCCGGCCCGGGCCGGCCGCGCGCAGGTCAGCGGCCAGGCCGGACACCTCGGTGTAGCCCACGTAGTAGGTGGACAGCTGGGCCGAAGTCAGCAGCGCCCGCCGCCACTTGCCCGCCGCCTCGCCTTCCTCCTGGTAACCCCGGCCGGTCATCAGGGCCATGGCCTCGGCCTCGGTCATCCCGTGGCCGTGCACCCGGGCGTCCAGGATGGTGTTGATGATCATGCGCAGCTGCATCTTCAGCTGCTGCATCCGCACCGTCCGCGGGTCGCCCTCGCCGGGGTAGCCGGCGCCGGCCATGAGCTCCTCGGCGTACACCGCCCAGCCTTCCACGAACGACCCCGACCACAGCGCGGCCCGGATGGCGGTGCCCGACCCGGCGAACCGCCGGGAGTGCTGCAGCTGGAGGTAGTGGCCGGGCATCGCCTCGTGCGCCATCAGGTTGTGCACCATGTGCCGGTTCTGCTCGCGGTAGAACGAGGTGACCCGCTCCGGCGGCCAGTTCGCGGGGGTGGGGGAGACCGCGATGAAGGTCGGCATCGGGGCCCGTTCCAGCGGCCCGGGCGGATCGCAGTAGGCCACCGCGACGCCCCGGTCGATCTCCGGCATCTCGATCACCTCGACCGGGTCGTCGTACAGCGTGACCAGCTGGTGCTCGGCCACGAACGCGGTCTGCCGCGCCAGCGCCTCCCGGCCGAAGGCCAGGATGGTCCGGTCGTCGGGGGCGTCGGCAGCCAGCTGGTCGAGTACCTGCCGGACCACCGGATCACCTCCGGCGGCGAGCGCCGCGGCCCGGTCACGTGGTGACCCGGTCCCGGCCCGGTCGCGTGATCCGGTCCCGGCCAGGTCCGCGGCCAGAGCCGCGATCTCCTCGCTGACCCGGTCCAGGTCGGCGTGGGCCCCGGCCAGGATGGCGTCCGCGTCCGCCTGGGCGTTCAGGGTCAGTGACAGCTTGCGGGCGAACCGCTCGGCGCCGAGCCGCGGATCGGCGAACCTGTCCGGGGCGGTGTCGTCCAGCCGGGCCGACAGCCAGGACCGGTGCTCGTCCAGCGCCTGCAGGGCGGCGGCCCGGGCGCGGTCCAGCTCGCGCCGGGCCGATCCGGCGTCCGGGCCCGGCCACGCCTGGTCCATGGCCTGGCCGAGCACGCCGTTGAGCAGTGTGATCGTCCCGCTGAACTGCCCGATCGCCGTCTCCAGGTGAACCCGCGGCATCGCGCCGAGCAGGTCACGGGCGGCGGCCAGCGTGCCCGGCACCTCGGCCAGCCGGCCCGTCACCGAAGCCAGCCGGTCCGGCAGCGGGGCGAAGTCCCGGGCCAGCAGCTGGTAGATGGCCCGGCCCGGGTTGGCCAGCAGCGGGTTCCAGGCCGGCTCGTGCAGCTCGTCCAGTTCGAAGATCTGCCGTTCGACGTCATTGGCCAGCATGGCCGCGTCCACCTGGTGCTCGGCGCTCAGCGTCCCCGGGTCCAGCTGGCCCAGCGTCCCGGCCCAGCGGCCCAGTGCCCGCCGCTCATCGGCCAGCGCGTCCGCGGACAGCAGGGGCAGGTGAGCATCGAACCGGTGGTCACCGAGCTCGGTGGCCAGCTCCGGGTGCCGCCGCCCCCGGTCGTCCAGGTACTGCCGGGCCAGCGTGGCGAACTGGCGGTCGGTCTCGTCGGTCATCGTGTGGGCCCGCCTCTTCCGTCCCGTGCGCCGCCCCCGTGCGGCGTCCCCGGCGGGTCCGAACCTACTACTCAAAGTCGCACAGGGCGCCGAAGCCGGTGAGGGCCAGCACGCGGCGGGCTTCCGGGCTGGGCTTGCGGAGCACCGGCGGGCCGGCCGAGGGCAGCGACCGCGTCGCTCCGCTGATCAGCCGGGCCGCGGCTACGTCGATGAACGAGACCTGGGCCAGGTCGATGACCAGCCGGCGGGGCTGGCGGGCCATGATCTGGTCCAGGTGCCGGGCCAGCACCGGGGTGGTGGTCAGGTCCAGTTCGCCCGCGACCACCACAGTCGCGGTCCCATCGGCCAGCTGCGGCCGGACCGAGATCCGGGCGCGCGTGGCCCGGGGCGGCGGGCGGTCACCGTGGCGGTGCCGGTGGTCGCGATCGAGGTCGGCGAGCCGGTAAGCGGTTTGACTCCAGGCCATGAGAACTCCCCGGCCAGCAACGGCGTGACGAATGGGCCAACGGCTGCCGTCAGGGGGCGTCTTCAGCGCGAGGTCAGCAGCGAAATGATGGGCCGCGGAGTCTGGGCGGCGTGACTGTGTACCAGTATGCCCCACCCCGCCGACAGTTGGGCGGCCAGTGCAGGTCAATGCCGCAGGTCGGGACGGCCAGGGCGCTGAACGTTCGCCGGCCCGATGCCCCAGGTTAGGAAAGCGGTCAGATCTGATCGGTTACGGTCGCCTTATGAGGTCCCGTTACCGGCATTTCCGCCTGAGTGCCGCGGCCGCCGCCACCTGCGCGGCCGCCGCCCTGATCCCCGCGGGGATGGCCGCCGCATCCACGCCGCCGCCCGCCGCATCCCCTCCGCCGCCCGCCGCAGCTACCCCGCCGCCCGCCGCCTCCGCGGTGCGCATCCACACCATCCTGGGCTCCGGTCACGTGTCGCCCTACGCGGGACAGGCCGTATCCGGCGTGCCCGGCATCGTCACCGACGTGACCTACTCCGGCTTTTACCTGCAGGACCCGGCTCCGTTCGGCGGCACACCGTTCAAGCAGGCCATCGAGGTCTACACCGGCCAGAAGCCCACGGTCGTGGCCGGTGACGACGTGACGGTCGCCGGGATGGTGAGCGAGTTCTACCCGGGCCAGGCGGACACGCCGTCCGCGCTGCCGGTCGCCGAAATCGGG
>DASWVA010000404.1:0-7272 GCA_036401415.1 Streptosporangiaceae bacterium | reverse complement strand
GTCATCCAGGTCAAGCAGCTCACCGGGTCCACCCTGGCGGTCGGCCTGCTCGGGGCGGCCGAGCTGGTCCCGCTGGTCGTGTTCGCCCTGTACGGCGGAGTGCTGGCCGACCGGCTGGACCGGCGCCGGATCATCCGCTGGTGCGAGGCGGCCCTGGGCGCCTGCGCCCTGCTGCTGCTGGCCGACTCGCTGCTGTCCCGCCCGCTGCTGTGGCCGCTGTACGCCGTGGTGGCGGCGATGAACGCGCTGGCCGCGCTGCAACGGCCCTCGGTCGAGGCCTCGATCCCGCGGATCGTGCCACCCCACCGGCTGACTGCGGCCGTGACCCTGCTGTCCGGCGCCCAGAACCTCAGCGTGATCGTGGGCAGCTCGCTGGGCGGCGTGCTGGCCGCCGGGGCCGGCCCGGTCGCGGTGTACGGGCTGGACGCGGCCAGCTTCATGATCTCGTTCGGACTGCTGTTGCTGCTCCGCCCGGTACCCGCCCCGATCCCGGGAGGGAGTGCCCCCGCGGACGGCGCGGGAGTCGGTACAGGAGGCAGCGCTGAGCCTGCGCCCGCGGCGGGCCTGCGCGGCGTCCTGGCCGGGCTGCGCTACGCCCGCGGCCGCCCCGAGCTGCTGGGTTCCTACCTGGCCGACCTGGCCGCGATGACGATGTCCTACCCGGCCGCGCTGTTTCCCTTCCTGGCCGCCAGCCTGCACGCGAACTGGGCCGTCGGCCTGATGTTCGCCTGCCCGTCGATCGGCGCGTTCGGCGTCACGGTGCCGAGCGGCTGGATGAACCGGGTGCGCCGGCCCGGCCTGGCCATCGCGGTGGCCGCCTGCGCCTGGGACCTGGCCATCGTGGCCTTCGGCCTGGCCCCGGACATCGCCGTCGCCCTGGTCACTCTGGTCCTGGCCGGGGGCGCTGACATGGTGAGCGGGATCTTCCGTGACCTGCTGTGGAAGCAGACCGTCCCCGACGCCCTGCGTGGCCGCCTGGCCGGCGTGGAGCTGCTCAGCTACGCCGTCGGCCCGGCCGCGGGCCAGCTCCGGGCGGGTGCCGTGGCCAGGCTGACATCCACGCGTTTCTCCCTGGTCTCGGGGGGTGTGCTCGGCCTCGGCGCTGTCGGCCTGGTCTGCCTGGCCCTGCCCGGCTTTACGCGTTACCGGGCCCCGCTCCCTCCCGGCCATCATTCGGTAACGACCGCGGCAGACGGCGTCGGTGACTCTCAGTGTTAGGTACCATCACTCTTCGTGACTAGAAAGATGATGGTGGCCCAGTTCGTCCGTGACCAGGCGTGGTGGCGCCTGAACACTCCCGGCGTCAGCGCCCTGCGGGCCGCGCGGTGCGTGGTGGCCCTGCTGGACGCCGGGGCCGGCATCGCCATGCTCCCCGACGATCATCCTGCCCTGGAAGCACTGGACCACGCAGGCTGCTTCGCCGGTGGTGCCTTCGATCCCGGCGAGGCCGGGCTGGCCGTGGTCCGCGGCTGGGAGCTGGCCGACGAAGCCACCGGCACCGAGCAGAACCTGCTCGGCGCGCTCGCCGTCACGGTGGGGGCTGAGCAGGCGGGGCCGCCGTTCACCTACGCCCCGGACCCGGTGGTGTACGGCTCGCGGTCCTAGCCCGCCTGCGCCCGGCCCCCCAGGGCGCCCAGCGGCTGCAGCAGCGGCACCCCGGACCCGTCCCGGCGGCCAAGCTCCGCCGCGGGCAGGTCGACCGGCACGCCCGCCTCGGTCGCACCCAGCGCGGGGGCCGCGCCCGCCCAGGCCAGGGTCAGGGCGTCCTCGCCCTTGAGGAAGCGGTGACAGCGCACGCCGCCGGTGGCCCGGCCTTTGGCTGGGAACTCGGTGTACTCACTCACCTTGACCGAGCTCACGCCGGTCCCGGGCAGCGCTCCGTCGCTGCCCGCCACGGTGACCACCACCACGCCCGACGGCGCCGCCGGGTCGAGCGCGCCGAACCAGATCACGGTGGCGCCGGCCGCCAGCCGGATCCCGGCCATCCCGCCCGCGGAACGTCCCTGCGGCCGGACCGCCGAGGCCGGGAAGTGCAGCAGCTGGGCGTCGCTGCTGATGAACACCAGATCCTGGTCCTCGCTGGTGAGCTGGACCGCGCCCACGACCCGGTCCCCGTCCTTCAGGCCGATGATCTCGAACTCGTCGCGATTGTGCGGGTAGTCAGGCTGGACGCGCTTGATCACGCCGCTGGCCGTGCCCAGGGCCACCCCGGCCTGCGGGGTGTCCAGGGAAGCCAGCGCGACCACGGTCTCGCCCTGATCCAGTTCAGTGAACTCGCTGACCGGGGTGCCGCCGGACAGGCCGAAGGTCAGCACCGTCGCGGGCAGCGCCGGGAACTCCAGCACGCTGAGTTTGATCATCCGCCCGGCCGAGGTGACCACGCCGATCGTGCCGCGTACCGTGGCCGGCGCGGACGAGACGATCAGGTCGTGCGCGTTCCGGCCCGCCTGATCGCCCGGGGCGCCGTCGGACGGTTCACTTCCGCCCGGCGCGGTGCGGGCCAGCAGGCCGGTCGAAGACAGCAGCACCGTGCACGGGTCGTCGGCCACCTCCAGTGGCACCGCGGCGGTCCGCGCGGCCCCGTTGCCCTCCAGCAGCACGGTCCGCCGCGGGGTGCCGAACCGCTTGGCCATGTCGGCCAGCTCACTGGACACGACTTCGCGCAGCCGTTCGTCCGCGGACAGGATCTCGGTCAGCTCGGCGATCTCGGTGCGTAGCTGGTCCCGCTCACGCTCCAGCTCAAGACGGTCGTAACGGGTCAGCCGGCGCAGCGGGGTGTCCAGGATGTACTGCGCCTGGATGTCAGACAGCTCGAACACCGCGATCAGCCGCTGCCTGGCCGCGGCGGAGTCGTCGCTGGAGCGGATCACGCCGATGACCTCGTCGATGTCCAGCAGCGCGACCATCAGGCCGTCGACCAGATGCAGCCGGTCCTCGCGCTTGCGGCGCCGGAACTCGGTGCGCCGCCGCACGACTTCGATCCGGTGGTCGACGTAGATGCTGAGCATTTCCCGCAGCCCGAGCACCCGCGGCTGGCCGTCGACCAGCGCCACGTTGTTGATCCCGAAGGTTTCTTCCATCGGGGTCAGCCGGTACAGCTCGGCCAGTACCGCCTCGGCGTGGAAGCCGCTGCGGATCTCGATGACCAGCTGCAGGCCCCGGTGCCGGTCGGTCAGGTCCTTGACGTCGGAGATCCCGGTCAGCTTCTTGGCCTGCACCAGGTCCTTGATCCGGGCGATGACCTTCTCCGGGCCGACGCCGTAGGGCAGCTCGGTGACGACGATGCCGGCCCGTCGCGGCGTGATCTGCTCGATCCGGCAGGTGGCCCGGGTCCGGAAGATGCCGCGTCCGGTCTCGTACGCCTCCCGGATCCCCTCCAGCCCGACGATCTTCCCGCCGGTGGGCAGGTCGGGCCCCGGCACGTACCTCATCAGCGCGTCCAGGCCGGCGTCCGGGTGCTTGATCAGGTACCGCACCGCGGCGGTGACCTCGCCCAGGTTGTGCGGCGCCATGTTGGTGGCCATCCCGACCGCGATTCCGGATGCCCCGTTGACCAGGAGGTTCGGCAGCGCCGCGGGCAGCACCGACGGCTCGTTCTCCTGGCCGTCGTAGTTCGGCTGGAAGTCGACGGTGTCCTCGTCGATGGAGTTGACCATCTCCATGGCCGCGGCCGTCAGCCGGGCCTCGGTGTACCGCATGGCCGCGGGCGGGTCGTCGCCGCCCTGGGACCCGAAGTTCCCGTGCCCGTCCACCATCGGCAGCCGCATGGCGAACGGCTGCGCCAGCCGGACCAGCGCGTCGTAGATGGCGCTGTCACCGTGCGGGTGCAGCCGCCCCATCACCTCGCCGACCACGCGGGCGCACTTGACGTGCCCGCGGTCGGGCCGCAGCCCCATCTGGTCCATCTGGTACAGGATGCGGCGCTGCACCGGCTTCAGCCCGTCCCGGGCGTCCGGCAGCGCGCGCTGGTAGATGACCGAGTAGGCGTACTCGAGGTAGCTGCCCCGCATCTCCTCGGCCACATCGATGTCGACGATGTTCTCTTCGAAATCCGGCGGGGGAGGCGGGGTTGCGGAACGTCGGGCCATGCCGCCATTCTGCCGCCCGCCGCGACCAGATAAGTCCACCGCCACGGCCTTTCCCGTCTCTCAGGTGGCGGAGAACCCGCCGTCCACGAACAGCGTCTGCGCGGTGACGAACGCCGCCGCCTCACTGGCCAGGAACACCGCCGCCCCGGCGAAGTCCTCCGGCGTCCCGTTGCGCCCGACCATGGTCCGGGCGGCCAGGGCGGCCGAACGCTCCGGGTCCCGCGCCACCGCCGCGTTCAGCGGCGTGGGCACGAACCCGGGGCACAGCGAGTTGCAGCAGACCCCCGAGCGTGACCAGGCCTCGGACTGGGAGCGGGTGAGGGCGGCCAGTCCGCCCTTGGACGGCCCGTAACCGCCGCTCTGGCCGAACGCCCGGTGGTACTGCTGGGAGGTCACGTTGATGATCCGGCCCCAGCCGCGCGCGGCCATGCCGGGGCCGAACCGCTGGCCGAGCAGGAACGGCGCGGTCAGGTTGACCGCCATGGTCTGGTCCCACTGCTCCACCGTCAGTTCGGACATCGGCGGCCGCAGGTTGATCCCGGCGCAGTTGACCAGGATGTCCGGCTCCCCGAACACCGCGGCCGCCTCATCGGCCCCGGCCGCCACGGCCGCCCGGTCGGACAGGTCCGCACTGACCCAGGCCGCGGCGCCGCCGTCCGCCGACAGCGCGGCGACGGTCTTCTCCAGCGCGGGCCGTCCCCGGGCCATGACCACGACCCGCGCCCCCGCCCCGGCCAGGGCCCCGGCCATGGCCCGGCCGATCCCCGAACTCCCGCCGGTGACCAGCGCGATCCGGTCGTCCAGCCCGAACAGCCCGCGCAGCAACCCTCCCGCGCCGGGCATCCCGCCCGGCCTCACAGCACCGGGCGGGCGCCGACCAGGCCCATCGCGTGGGCGGCCAGGCGGCAGCCGCTGGCCAGCGCTTCGCCGGGCGGCTTCTTGTCCAGCCAGGCGGCCAGGAACCCGGCGCAGAACGCGTCGCCCGCGCCGGTGCCGTCGACCACCCGGTCCACCGGGGGAGCGGGCACCTGGACCGGCGGCCGGCCGTTGGCGTAGAACAGCGCGCCGTCCGCACCCATCTTGATCACGACCTGCGGGTACCAGGCGGTCAGGACCCGGGCGGCCTGCTCGGCGTCGTCCCGGCCGGTGAGCACCTGGCTCTCGGCCTCGTTCACGAACAGCAGGGTGGCGCCGTTGCTCAGCTCGAGGAACGGCTCGGCGCCGGCCCGCTCCAGCGGCGCCGCCGACGCGGCGTCGACCGAGACCGACATACCGGCCCGGATGCTGTACTGGATGGCGGCCAGGGCGGCCGGGCGCGCGCCTTCGCTGAGCAGCGTGTAGCCGGAGACGTGCATGTGGCTGCCGCTGGTGAACAGGTCGCGGGGCAGGTCGTCGGCGGACAGCGCCGAGTTGGCCCCGGGGTCGGACAGCATGGTGTGCTCACCCCGGTGGGTGATCATGACCACGCAGGTCCCGGTGGGCCGCTCGGGGTCCATGACCAGTCGCGCGTCCACGCCGTAGCCCATGAGTTCCATGTCGCGGTTCCGTCCGGCGATGTCGGCGCCGCGGCGCCCTACGAACGCGACATCGTTGCCGTCCACGGCGAGCCACGCCGCGATGTTCGCCCCGGAACCACCTCCGTGCATGGACACGGTGGCGGCGGTGTCACTGCCCCGGGCCAGCGGGTAGAGCGCGTGGGCGACGGCGTCGGTCATGAGGTCTCCGACGACAACGACGCGCGTCATGCGGTCCTCACCTCGTCCCGGAAGCACACGGCGGTCTACCTGTTCGTTGCGGGGCGGCGGGGACAGAGCACCACTGTCTCACCGCCGGTCCGACGGGCCTGGTTGGTCATCACTCGGGATTCCCCGCAATCCCCTTCTTCAGTCAAAGGTAGCTGCCGCCCGTACACCGTGCCAGCCGAGCGGACGTTGGGACGCCCGTATCGTTATCGCAGCGTAAAGGGCAGCTCGGCCACCGGGCAAGGGGTCGAATGGTCAGTCCGGCGCCGACCGCGCCCGGCCAGCGATGACCATGGTGAAATCTTCTGACTCCGCGGCCAGCTGCTGATTGAGAAGCCCCAGCTCGTCGCGGAACAGCCGGCCCGCGCGCGTTTCCGGAACGATCCCCAGACCGGTTTCGTCGCTGACCGCGACCACGTACGCATCGGCCTGCCGCCACGCGGCCACCAGGCCGGCGGTCCGCTCCGCCAGCTGGCCGGCTGCGGCCGCCGCACCGTCCCAGACGCGGCACTCGTCCATCATCGCGGCCAGCCAGGCGGTGACGCTGTCGACCAGCACCGCGCCGCGGGCCTTCTGCAGTACTCCCGCCAGGTCGGTGGTCTCGGCCGTGTGCCACCAGGCCGGCCGCCGGGCCCGGTGCGCGGCGATCCGCGCCGCCCAGTCCGCGTCGGCCGCGTCCATCCGGCCCGTGGCCACGTAGGTGACCGAGGGCTCGGCCGCCACCCGCAGCTCCGCCTCCGCCGACTTCCCCGAACGCGCCCCGCCCAGGATCAGCACGCGCCACGGCCGGCGCCGTTCGCCCGCCCGGGCCGGGCCGGGCACGGTGAACGTGTCACCGTCCCGCGGCAGTACGGCACCCCAGATCCGGCAGCGCCGGGCCAGCTCACGGCCGGAGCGGATCCGGTGATCGCCGAACATCGCCAGCACCAGCGTCGACCCGGTCACCGCGCCGGTGCCGCGGAGCAGGCCGAGCTGGGCCGGGTCACCCACCAGGTCGAGCAGGACGGCGTCGTACCGGGCCGTTCCCGGCGGCACCCGCGGGCGCGCGCCCGGGCCGGCCGCGGCCAGCAGCCGGGTCCCGTCCGGCGCGGTCACGTCCCACCCCCCGGCCAGTGGCCGGACGTCATACCCCGCCTGCCCGGAGCCGTCCCAGCCCGGGCCGGTCAGCTCCAGCGCCCCGTCGACGAGCACCCGGAACGGCTGACGCGGCGGCCCGTCTGCCGCCCGCAGGCAGGAGGCGCACCGGCAGCCCGGCTCCGGCCAGCCCCCGGGCCCGCCGCACCCCCGCGCCTCGATCTCCATCGGGCCCCCATCCCTCCCTGCCGGGTGACTACTGGTGCCGTCACCAGTGCGATCGCTTCCAGGCCCGGGCCACGTTTGCCGAGTGACCACTGTGCCCGGAGCGTGCTTGAATGAAAGCACGGGTCGTACCGCTCCCGGCC
>DASWVA010000403.1:0-2632 GCA_036401415.1 Streptosporangiaceae bacterium | reverse complement strand
GCCCAGGAGGCCGCCGGCCGCTGCCCGCCTCTGGCCTGCGCTGCGCCGTATCAGGTGATGACGAGGTCCTCTTCATATCGAAGGACGGGTACGTCGCCTTCCAGGCCGAATGCGATGCGGCACCCCACCGGGAACTGAATGCGCCGCGGCTGGTGGCCGCACGGCACGTTGGTGAGGACCGGAAAGCCGCCCCCCGCCGCCCGCAGAATCAGCTCGTCCACGTCCCGGTCCGGTGCGCCCTGGCGCTCCCAGCCGGCCGGCGCCCCGATGACCAGCGCGGCGATCTCGTCCAGCACGCCGGCCAGCCGCAGCTGGGTCAAGGTCAGCTCCACCGCCTCATAGGTGGCGTTCGGGGTCTCCAGAATCAGGATCGCGCCCGCCGCCGGAGGCAGCCAGCGCGACCCGATCAGCGGGAGGACCGACCACAGGTTTCCGCCTATGACCGGCCCGGACACGGTGGGCGCGGGGTTGTCCCGCCGGTACACGCGCCACTGCGGGCCGCCGATCTCGGTCCCGGCCACCGGTCCGCACACCATGGCCCAGAAGCCCCGTTCGGTTCCGGGCTCGATCTCGGGCTGGAAGAACTGGAACCCGGTCACGCCGTGCACCGTGGCCAGGCCCGCGGCGGCCAGGATGGTGTTGTTCAGGACCGTCGGGTTGCTGAACCCGGCGAACAGCTTGGGGTGAGCCCGGATCAGGTCGTAGTCCAGCCGGTCGACGAGCTGATGCGCGCCGGTGCCGCCGTTGGCCGGCAGCACCATCGCCACCTCGGGATCGGCGAACATCGCCATCACCCCGGCCGCGCGCCGCTCGGGGCTGCCCGCGAAGTACCCGAGCCGCTCCCCCGCCCCCTCGGCCACCTTGACCCGGTAACCCCGCCCGCGCAGGTAACTGGTCAGACGGCCCAGCTCCGCCGGTGACACCGGCGAGGAGGTGGACACGATCCCGATGGTGTCCCCAGCCTTGATGGCGGGGGCCTTGAGGACCTCCATGGCCTCCCTCACCTGGCCAGCTGGTGCGCCATCCAGTCGGCGCTGTAGGGCCGGTGCCGGTAGATCACGTTGGCGCACCCGTGGTTGCCGTCCTCCAGCAGCAGCAGCTCGGCCGGCCCCGGCACGCTGTCGCGCAGCCGCACCGCGTCCTGCCACGGGAAGATGCGGTCCTGGCGGCCGGCCACGATCAGCAGCGGCCGGGTCAGGCCGCCGGTCCGCCCGTCCAGGCTCAGCTCCCTCGCGCGGCGGACGGCGTCCTGCTCGTCGCGGGCCCCGGACCGCACGGTGAACGCCTCCCGGGTCAGCTGCGGGAGCTGGTCCCAGAGATCGCCGAGACAGTACGGCCCGCACAGCGCGATGCAGGCTCGCACCCGGGAATCCCCGCTGGCCAGCCGGGGGGCGTAGTAGCCACCGAGGCTGACCCCCCAGATCCCGATCCGGTCCGGGTCGATACCGGGCTGGGCGGCCAGCGCGTCCAGGATGGCGCCCCCCGGCACCTCCCAGTCCGGCCGGATGGGCAGGTCGTACTCGGCCTCCCCCTGGCCGGGGCCGTCCACCGACAGCGTGGCCAGGCCCCGGTCCAGGAACCCCTGCTCGACCCGGCCGAACTCCTCCTTGGCCGAGTCCAGGCCGGGAATCAGCACCACCGCCGGGTGCGGGCCCGGACCCGGCGGCCTGCGCAGCACGGCGGCGATGACCGCGCCGTCGAACGGGATCTCCAGCCGGGTGCCGGGTGGGTCGAGGAACGGCAGCGCCCGGTCCAGGCACCGGACCGCGGCCTCGTGCGCGGCCCGCAGCTGGCTCATGTCCTGCACGAACAGGAACTTGGCGAAGTGGTAGTAGACCGCGGCCTGAGCCAGGTGGCCACCCGCCGACCGGGTGCGGTTTCCGGCGAGGGCGCGGGTGCCGAGCTGTTCGTGCTCGGCCGCGGCTTGGCACCAGGCCGCGCACCAGTCGTCCCAGCTGGTCAGGGTCGAGGTGATGCGGCCAAAATCGCCCGGGTCGACGCCCCCGGCGGCGAACCGGGGCGCCCAGTGACCGATCGCGGCCGCCAGCCTGCTGTCCGCCATGCCCTCATTGATACCCGCGTTCGCAGGGCCGTCCACGGCTCAGGCTCCCGGCTGGGTACGGGCCGCCGGAGTCAGCGCCTCGCCGACCGCCTCGACCAGGAGGGACATCTCATAGGAAACCAGCTCCGTGTCGCTGTCCCGGGCGGCCAGGACGGTCAGGCTGGAGCCGTCGCTGATCGCCATGACCAGCATCAGGCCGCCTTCCATCTCCACCAGGGCCCGGGTGGGCGACCCGGCCCCGAAAATCCGCGCTGCGCCGTCCATCAGGCTGACCAGCCCCGAGGTGATGGCGGCGAAGTGCTCGGCGGAATCGCCGGGAATCCCGTCGGACAGGGCCAGCGGGACACCGTCGGCGGAAATCACGGCCGCGTGCGCGACATCTGCCACCCGCTCGGCGAAGTCAGTGATCAGCCAGCCGAGATCCGGGCGGTGGACGCCGTTCATCGATCCGCTCCTTCTCCGGGGCGGGGGGCACGGGACCCGGCCCGGTCCGCTCCCCGCTGGAACCCGCTCAGCAGGCTGCGCGCCAGCTCAGGTGACCGCTTCAGGCCCGGCGCGGCCGGTGGGTGC
>DASWVA010000402.1:0-2626 GCA_036401415.1 Streptosporangiaceae bacterium | reverse complement strand
CCGCCGGCCGTCGCTGCCCGGCCCGCTCACGGCCGACGTGTGCATCGTCGGCGGCGGGTTCACCGGCCTGTGGACGGCGTACTACCTGAAGCGGGCCGCGCCCGCGCTCCGCGTGGTGGTGCTGGAGGCCGCGTTCGCCGGTTTCGGCGCGTCCGGCCGCAACGGCGGCTGGCTGACCAGCGCCCTGCCCGGATCGCGGGACCGGTATGCCCGCGGTCCCGGCGGCCGGGACGCCGTGCTGGATCTGCAGCGCCAGCTCCGGGAGACGGTGGACGAGGTGGCCCGGGTCTGCGCGGCCGAGGACATCGACGCCGACCTGGTCAAAGGTGGCGAGCTGGCCGTGGCCACCACCCCGGCTCAGCTCGGCCGGCTGCGGGAGGAACTGCTGGCCGACCGGGAGTGGGGTCTGGGCGAGCGGGAGATGCGCTTCCTGGGCGCGGCCGAGCTGGCGGCCCGGGTGCGGATCGACGGCGCCCTGGGCGCCCTGTACTCGCCGGACTGCGCCCGGGTCCAGCCGGCCAAGCTGGTCACCGGCCTGGCCGGGGCGGTCGAGCGGGCCGGGGTGGAGATCTACGAGGCGACGCCGGTGACGCGGATCGTGCCCCGCCGGGCCGGGGCGGAAGGCGGGGCCCGCGCGTGCACGGTGTTCGGCGACGTCGCCGCCCGGTACGTGCTCCGTGCCACCGAGGGCTTCACCGCGCAGCTGCCGGGCCAGCGCCGGACGCTGCTGCCCATGAACAGCTCAATGATCGTGACCGAGCCGCTCGGTGAGGCCGCCTGGCGTGAGATCGGCTGGGAGGGCCAGGAGGCGATCGGCGACAGTGCGCACGTCTACATGTACGCGCAGCGGACCGCGGACGGGCGGATCGCCATCGGCGGCCGCGGCATCCCCTACCGGTTCGGGTCCGCTCTCGACCACCGCGGGGCGACCCAGCCCGGGACCATCGACACACTGGGCCGCATCCTGCGGCGGCTGTTCCCGGCGGCCGGCCAGGCCCGCATCGACCACGCCTGGTGCGGCGTGCTCGGCGTGCCCCGCGACTGGTGCGCCACCGTCGACCTGGACCCGTCGTCCGGTCTGGGCTCGGCGGGCGGTTACACCGGCCACGGCGTGGCCGCGTCCTGCCTGGCCGGGCACACCCTGGCCGACCTGGTGGTGGGCGGCCCGACGCCCCGCACCGCGCTCCCCTGGGTCGGGCACCGGGTCCGGGCCTGGGAACCGGAGCCGCTGCGCTGGACCGGCGTCCACGGCCTGTACGCGCTGTACCGGGCGGCGGACCAGGCCGAGGATCACGGCTCGCCCCGGACGTCACCGCTGGCCCGGATCGGGGACCGGATCTCCGGCATCCCGTAGCGGGCGCCCTGAGGTGAGGCCGGACCCGCTGCTACCGCGCGGCGTAGCGGGCGGGTGACTCGCCGATGATGGCGGTGAAGTCGCGGGTGAGATGGGCCTGGTCGCTGTAGCCCAGGTCGGCGGCGAGTACGGCCCAGTCCACCGGGCCGGCCTGCTCGGCCCGCAGCGCCGCGTCGTGCAGCCGGGCCCGGCGGATGACCCACTTGGGGCTGACCCCCACGTAGTCTGCGAACAGCCGCTGCAGCCGCCGCACGGGCGTATCGAGGTCGGCCGCGAGCTGGCCGACCTGGCGCAGCGCCGGTTCGGCGACGATCCGCGCCACCATGGCCGCCACTTCCTCGGCGACCGGATCGCGCGCGGGCCGGACCGAATCCAGCAGGGTCTGCGCCCGCCCGACCAGCACGGCGTCGTCCGGGTCACTGATGATCACCTGCCTGGCCTGCTCGCCGGCCGGCCCCAGCAGCCTGTCCGCCGGCACCACCTGGTCGGTGAGCCGGGCGATCGATCCGGTCCAGAACGGGCGGAAGCCGCCCGGCCGGAACCGGACGCCGAGCGTGGCCCCCAGCCCTTCGATCTTGCGCAGGAACAGCCTGGTCGGCACCCCGTAGATCGCGGTCCGTCCGGGTTCGAAGGCCAGGTGGACGTTGGGGTGCGGCAGGATCGCCTGCTCGTAGGCGGCCTGGCCGCGCAGATCCCAGCGGACGACCCAGTAGAAGTCCACGAACGGGGCCAGCCCGGGCGATGGCGGGTACCGGCGCAGCCGGAACCGGGACGCCGCGGCCCGCTGGTGGAGCACCCCGCGGCCCAGTTCGGGAGCGCTCGGCATCTGCCCAGCATAGGTGTCGCGTTCGTTCAAGACCGGCTCCTGCGACCTGGCTAGCGTGGGTGGCGACGAGGGGAGAAGAGAATGGACCTGCACCAGGAGATGGCCGCCGCCGCGGCCGAGGACGCCCGGGTCGTGGGCTCGGTCACACCCGGTCAGCTCACCATGGTCACGCCCTGCACCGACTGGGACCTGCGCACCCTGCTCAACCACACGATCTTGTGGACGGCCTACTCGGCCGAGCGCCGGGCCCGGGACGAGCCGCTGCCGGACGGGCTGACCGAAACCGACTTCGTGGCCCGGCCGGAGGACGCGGAGCGGGCCGACGCCGAGCAGACCGCGGCCGCCTGGCGGGACGCGCTGGCCCGTGAGGGCCTGCTGCCCGGCGGGGACCGGGCGGACCTGGCCAGCCAGGTGGTGGCGCTCTACGCCTACGTGGCCCGGACCCC
>DASWVA010000401.1:0-2928 GCA_036401415.1 Streptosporangiaceae bacterium | reverse complement strand
CGCCTGGAGCGCAGATCCCGCCGGCCGGGACGTAACGGCCGCCATCGCCGGGTTCGGGTCCACCAGGGCAGCGTAGA
This sequence comes from Streptosporangiaceae bacterium, assembly GCA_036401415.1. Classification (GTDB taxonomy): domain Bacteria; phylum Actinomycetota; class Actinomycetes; order Streptosporangiales; family Streptosporangiaceae; genus Bog-532. Next base: position 2,851 of record DASWVA010000401.1, on the reverse strand, counting down.
AGGCCGCCTGCCGCTCCGGGTTCCGCTCGGCGAAAATCGGCGGGACGAACGGCCGGGTGATGGTGACCACTTCGCGGCTGGGGGCCGTGGCCGAGCGTCCTGCGGCCCAGCTCTGAGCGGGCTCGTCCGCCATGCGCGTGCCTCCCCGGGCTATTGGCCGAAAGTTTACCGGCGGAGGCGAAGGCCGACTGCCGGTGCGGCAGGCTGTGCCCGGCCGATTTCGGACAGTACGGAAATCACGGTAAGGGTGGCCCGCACCGGGTAACTAACGGGTGATGGACTGCTCACGGCTCCGCTAGGTGGGAGGACCCATTATGGATACGCCTTACATTCGCATCGAGGACAGCGGTGAGCTGGTCCCGCTCGCTGATGAGGTGACGACCATCGGGCGGGGCCACGGCGTACACGTTCGGCTGGATGACCCGAGCGTTTCGTTGCTGCACGCCGAGATCACCCGGCGCGGGCCCTACGCTTACGTGGCTGACCTGGGATTATCACATAATGGCACCCGGGTGAACGGCCGGCCGGTGGCTCGCCGGGTGCTCGAGGACGGCGACGTGCTGTCGTTCGGCGCGGCGCGGTGCCGGGTCGGCGGCCTGCCCCGCGAGGACCTCCCCACCGAGTCCGAGCTGCGGCGGCCCACCGTGCCCGAACTGACCCGGCGCGAACTCGACGTGCTGGCCGCGCTGTGCCGTCCCGCGCTGTCTGACGATGCGTTCGTGGCCCCGGCCACGGCCCGGGAGATCGCTGCCGACCTGGTGGTGACCGAAGCGGCCGTCAAGCAGCACCTGCTCCGGCTCTACCAGAAGTTCCGCATCTCCGGCGGTCTCAACCGACGGATCCGTCTGGCCAACGAGGTGGTCGCGCTCGGCCTGGTGCGGCCCGCCGACCAGCCCGGGGTGACCGGGTACGTCCCGGAGGCGCGGCGTCCGGCCGACCCGGAGGTTCCGAGCCACCGGACCGGGTGAGCTCAGCCGAGCCGCGACCGGCCGACGCCGAAGTGCGGCAGGTTCAGGTGCGGCAGGTGCAGCATCGTGTTGACGTCGGGCAGGTGCGGCAGCCAGCTGCTGATGTTCGGCCAGTAGACCGGCGGCTGGGACAGCGCCTCGGCCACCATCGCCGCGGCCAGGCAGTACAGGACCAGCGCGGCGACGACCGCGGAGCCACGGGTCCGGGCCACGGCCCGGACGAGCCGGGTCACCTCCCGGCGCGGGCCGGACGAGCCGGGCCCGAGGCCGTAGAACGCCACCGCCGCGCCGGCCGCGTAGCCGCTGGCCATCAGGACCGAATCGGCCGAGGTGGCCACCATGGTGGCCACGAAGACGGCCCCGGCCACCACCGCCGCCAGCGGCGCGACCAGGACCGTGGTCAGCACCGACCGGGCGATGGCCCACGGGGCGGTCAGCACGCCCACCACCACGTCGGTGATGCTCGGGCCGCGGGCCGAGCGGCGCACGCTCAGCGCACTGCTGGACCGGTCGGCCGCGCGCAGCAACGTGATTACGATCAGCGAGCCGATCAGGCCGGCCACCGGCAGCAGCACGGCGATGGCCACCGCCGCCACAATCAGGGCCAGGCCCATGAACGGCAGCGGCTGGGCCCGGGACGCGCCACCGTCGGCGGTACGCGGCGCGCCCGGCCGGGCGGCGGTGTCCTGGCCGGGGGCGGCCGGGTAGCCGGAGCCGTTTGCGGCGGGCCCGGGCCCGTGCGGCCCGGGGCGCGCCGGGGCGTACGGGCCGGGGGCGTACGGGCCAGGCGGGGCGTACTGGACGGGGGCGTACTGGACGGGCGGAGCGTACTGGACGGGCGGCAGCACATCGGCGTAGTCGCCCGGCCGGATCGGCTGGGGCCGGAGCGGCTGTGGCCGGATCGGCTGAGGCGCCAGCGGCTGGGGCAGGGCCTGGGCCAGCTCCGGGGTGTTCTGGTGGGGAGCGGCGGTGTTCAGCCCACGCGGGGACAGGCCACCGACCTGGGCCCCCTGGGCGAGGGCGGCGCCCGGGGCTGCGTACGGGACCGCACCGCCGGCATGAGCCCCGGCGCCGGCGCCGTTCATCCCGGCCGCGTTGAGGGTGCCCGCGCCGGTCAGCATGGGCGGCCCGGCGGCCAGCCCGGGAGCCCCGGTCTGGCCGCACAGCCAGTCCGCGGTGGGACGCCGGCGCGGGTCCCGGCTCAGGCTGGCCGCCACCAGCTGGGCCAGCGGGGCCGGGATGCCGTCGATGTCGGCGTGCCCCTGCACGATGCGGTAGAAGACGTTCTCGAACGATCCGCTGCCGAACGGAGGGCGGCCGGTGGCGGCGAAGGCCAGCGTTGCGCCCCAGGAGTGGACGTCCGAGGCCGCGCTGCTCTGCTGGCCCTCGATGACCTCCGGGGCCAGGTAACCGGGCGTCCCCATAAACATGCCGGTCTGGGTGAGCTGGGTCGAGTCGCCGGTGTAGGCGATGCCGAAGTCGATGACCACCGGGTCACCGTCGTGCAGCATCACGTTGCCCGGCTTGAGGTCGCGGTGCACCACGCCGGCCGCATGGATGGCCACCAGGGCCTGGGCCAGCCCGCGGGCCAGCCGCTCGAGTCCGGCGGGCGCGAGCGGGCCCTGCTGGCGGACCGTGTGGTCCAGGGTCTGGCCCGGTACGTACGCGGTCACGACGTAGGGAAATTTGCCGGTGACGTCGGCGTCGATGACCTGAGCCACGAACGGGCTGCGCACCCGGCGCATGGCTTCGACCTCACGGGCCAGGCGGCGGCGTGAGGTCGGCTCGGCGGCCACCCGGGAGTGGAGCACCTTGACCGCCACCGGGCGGCGCTCCCGGTCGCGCGCCAGGTACACCGCGCCCATGCCGCCCTCGCCCAGCCG
>DASWVA010000400.1:0-2498 GCA_036401415.1 Streptosporangiaceae bacterium | reverse complement strand
CCCGGGCCAGCAGCAGAACCCGCGGCAGGGCCGGCCGCCCGGGCCGGGGCGGCAGCACCCGTGCTCGCCGCCCGGCGGCCAGCCGGTCCCGCGAGCGCGACCCGGTCCTGATCCTGGCCGGGTGGGTGGGGCACGCCCTGGCCGCGGCGTGGATGGTGGTGGCCGGCGCCCTCGGCTTCGCCGCCCGCCGGGTCGGCAACAGTGCCCGCGACCTAGAGCCTGAGCATCGCCGGGACGGCGTCGGGCTCCTCTGGCTGGGCATCGCGATCGTGCTCGCCGCCAGCATCTGGTGGGGCATGGACAACCTGGCCGGCCGGGCGGTCTCCGCGTTCGTCCACGGCGCCGCCGGGTCCGCTTCCTGGCTGTCGCCGCTGCTGGCCGTGCTGGTGTCCTGGCGCTACCTGCGCCACCCGGAGGCCAACTCCCAGGCGGGCCGGACGGTGATCGGCTGGGCCGCGCTGGTCGTCGGGGTACTGGGGCTGTTGCACATCGCCAACGGCTCGCCCTCGCCCTCGAACGGCCAGGCCGCCATGCGGCACGCCGGCGGCCTGATCGGCTTCGTGGTCTCTGTCCCGCTGTCCAAGGCGCTGACCGCCTACGTCACCGCGCCCGTCCTGGCCCTGGTGGCCGGGTTCGGCATCCTGGTCATCACCGGCACGCCGCTGCACCGGGTGCCGGACCGGGTAGAGGAGGCGCGCGAGTTCTTCGGCCACCGGACCCGCGTCCTCGGCGAGGACGAGGACTACAGCCAGGAGTTCGGCGAGGACGACGAGCCCGAGGCGCTGGAGAGCGGCGGGCGCCGTATCCGCGGCCAGCTGGGCAAGGCGGCCCGCAACGCCCGCGGCGCGATCGAGGGCGGCGACCGGGTCAAGCCGTACGATTCCCCGCTGCTCACCCCCGAGTCGAAGGCGCGCAAGAACGCGCCGCTGGACGACCCGGCGGCCGGGCTCGGCGATCTGGGCGGCCCACCGCCCGACGCGCAGCCGGGCCCGGAGACCGACGAAGGCCTGCTCGAGGCACTCGGCTTCCTGCCCGAGGCCGCCGCGGCCGGCGACGCCATCACCGGTGATGCCGCGACCGGGAACGCGGCCGCGTTCAGCCCGGCCCGGCCCGGTCCCGCGGCGGCCGCCCCGCCGGTGGAGCGTGAGCATTTCCGTCAGCCCGAGCAGCTCACGCTGACCGGCGCCGTGACCAGCTACACGCTGCCGCCGGCCGCGCTGCTGCGGCCCGGTTCGGCGCCCCGGGCCCGGACCAAGGCCAACGACACGATGGTCGCGGCGCTGTCGGAGGTGCTGGAGCAGTTCAACGTGGACGCCCAGGTCACCGGGTTCACCCGGGGCCCGACGGTGACCCGGTATGAGATCGAGCTGGGGCCGGCGGTCAAGGTGGAGCGGGTCACCGCCTTGTCCAAGAACATCTCTTATGCGGTCAAGAGCGCGGACGTGCGGATCATCTCCCCGATCCCGGGCAAGTCCGCGATCGGGGTGGAGATCCCGAACACCGACAAGGAGATCGTGTCCCTGGGGGATGTGCTGAAGTCCCAGGTCGCGGTCACCGAGCACCACCCGATGGTGGTGGGGCTGGGTAAGGACGTCGAGGGCCGCACGGTGGTGGCGAACCTGGCCAAGATGCCGCACATGCTGATCGCCGGGGCCACCGGTTCGGGTAAGTCGGTGTGCATCAACGGCCTGATCACCTCGGTGCTGACCCGGGCCACCCCTGATGAGGTGCGGATGATCCTGGTCGACCCCAAGCGGGTCGAGCTGAGCATCTATGAGGGCATCCCGCACCTGATCACGCCGATCATCACCAACCCCAAGAAGGCGGCCGAGGCGCTGGAGTGGGTGGTGGGGGAGATGGAGCGCCGTTATGACGATCTGGCCGCGTCGGGGTTCCGGCATGTGGATGACTTCAACAAGGCGGTCCGGGCGGGCAAGCTGACCGCCCCGCCCGGCAGCGAGCGCGTCTACCGGCCCTACCCCTACCTGCTGGTCATCGTGGACGAACTGGCCGACCTGATGATGGTCGCTCCCCGTGACGTGGAAGACTCCGTGGTCCGCATCACCCAGCTGGCCCGCGCGGCCGGCATCCACCTGGTGCTGGCCACCCAGCGGCCCAGTGTCGACGTGGTGACCGGGCTTATCAAGGCCAACGTGCCGTCCCGGCTCGCCTTCGCCACCTCCAGCCTCACCGACAGCCGGGTCGTCCTGGACCAGCCGGGCGCGGAAAAGCTGGTCGGCCAGGGCGACTCACTGTTTCTGCCCATGGGGGCGAGCAAGCCGGTACGGCTGCAGAACGCCTTCGTGTCGGAGAAGGAAATCCGCGAGATCGTCGCGCACTGCAAGAAGCAGGCCGAGCCGGACTACCGCGAGGACGTGCAGGTGGTCCCGGGCAAGTCCCGGGACATCGACACCGACATCGGTGACGACCTCGAACTGATGGTCCAGGCGGCCGAGCTGATCGTGAGCACCCAGTTCGGGTCGACGTCGATGCTGCAG
>DASWVA010000399.1:0-3755 GCA_036401415.1 Streptosporangiaceae bacterium | reverse complement strand
GGTCGGCGACGCCGACGCTCCTCACCCCTGGGTGATCGGCGTAGATCGGCACGAACTCGGCCCCGAACTCCAGTCCCACCACGACCACGCGCATGGGGAAACCGTATTCCGCCCGGGCGGGCCGGGGTCAGCCGGGCGCGGGCAGGATCTGGCGGGGCACGCCGGGCGGGGCGTCGCGGCGGCGCCATTCGCGGGGGTAGCCGGTCGAGACCTCCTCGAACCGGACGCCGTCGTAGGTGGTGGTGCGGGGGATGTGCAGGTGCCCGTAGACCACGGCGGTGGCGTGGTACTTCAGGTGCCAGTCCCGGGTGCGGTCGGTCCCGCACCACTGGGCGAACTGCGGGTAGCGCAGCACCCGGGTGGGCTCACGGACGAGCGGGAAATGGTTGGCGAACACCACCGGCAGGCCCGGGTCGAGGGTGGCCAGCCGCCGCTCGGTCTGTTCGACCCGGGCCTGGCACCAGGCTTCCCGGCTGGGCCAGGGGTCGGGGTGCAGCAGCCGCTCGTCGCTGCACACCACCCCGGTGTCGTACGCCAGCGCCAGGGCTTCTTCCTGGGTCTGGGCGCCGTCCGGCCACCAGGAGTAGTCGTACAGCAGGAAGGTCGGCGCGATGACGGCCGGGCCGCCGGGGCCGTCCCACACCGGGTACGGATCTTCCGGGGTGGTGACCTCCAGGCCGCGGCAGAGCCGGACCAGGGCCTGGTAGCGCTCCTCGCCGCGCAGCGTCACCTCGTCACGGCCGTGGGTCCACAGCTCGTGGTTGCCGGGCGCCCAGATCACCCGGGCGAACCGCTCGGTCAGCGTGCGCAGCGCCCATTCCACATCCGCGAACCGTTCGGCCACGTCGCCCGGGACCAGCAGCCAGTCCCGGTCCGACCGGGGGCGCAGGTCAGCCAGCAGCGCGCGGTTTTCCTGGTAGCCGACGTGCAGGTCACTGAGAGCCAGCAGAGCGGGCGCCGGCGCGGTCCGGCCGGCTTGAGCAGGCATTCACCTGAGCATGACACACCCGATGGTGCGCCCGGAAGCCGGTGGCCCCCATAATGGGCGTCATGCAATCCGGGTCCATCACCGCACAGCGGACGGAAGCACGTTGACGAGCGGCTGGGACTTCCGCGGCATCGATCCGGGTGAGAATCTGCCGGACATCGACACGACGGTCGCGCACTCCGCCCGGATCTATGACTACATCCTGGGCGGGAAGGACAATTTCGCCGCTGACCGGCAGGCCGCCGCCCGGGCGCTCGCGGCCAACCCCAACCTGGCCAGCGGCATGCGGGAAAACCGGGCCCTGATGCGGCGGATGACGGCGTTCCTGGCCGCCGAGGCGGGGGTCCGCCAGTTCCTGGACATCGGCACCGGGCTGCCCACCAGCCCGAACATGCACGAAATCGCCCAGTCGTTCCGCCCGGACAGCCGCATCCTGTACGTCGACAACGACCCGATCGTGCTGACCCACGCGCGCGCCCTGCTGACCAGCAACGCCGAGGGGAGCACGGCCTACATCCACGCGGACCTGCGCCAGCCGGAGAAGATCCTCGCCGACCCCCGGCTGGTCGAGACGCTCGACCTGTCCGAGCCGGTCGCGCTGATGATGTTCGGCGTGCTGCACTTCATCCCGGATGAGGACGACCCCTACGGCATCGTGACCCGGCTGCTCACGGCCCTGCCGAGCGGGAGCTATCTGGCGGCCCAGCACCCGACCCGGGACTTCTACGCCGACGGCGTCGGCGCCCAGGGCAGCTACCGCAACGCAGGCATCCCGTTCCAGTACCGGAGCCGGGCCGATTTCGAGCGGTTCCTGACGGGCCTGGAACTGGTCCCGCCAGGGCTGGTGCCCATGGTCGAATGGCGGGCCGAGAACGAGCCCGAGCCACGTCCCTCGGCGGCCAAGGCGGGCGCGTACGCCGCCCTGGGCCGCAAGCCCTGACCTCTGGGCCGGGGAAGTCTAGAGGTCCAGGACGACGGTGAAGGGACCGTCGTTGACCAGCCCGACCATCATGGCGGCGCCGAACACCCCGGTTTCCACGTGCGCGCCCAGCTCCCGCAGGGCGGCCACCACCGCGTCGACCAGTGGCTCGGCCACCGGGCCGGGCGCGGCCGCCAGCCAGGACGGCCGCCGTCCCTTACGGGTGTCCGCATACAGCGTGAACTGGCTGATGACCAGCAGCGGGGCGGCCACCTCCGAGCAGGACCTCTCGCCCTCCAGGATGCGCAGGCCCCACAGCTTGGCGGCCAGCCTGGCCGCCTGCTGCGGGGTGTCGCCGTGAGTCACGCCGACCAGGACCATCAGGCCCGGCTCGTCGATGGCTCCGGTCACCCGGCCGTCCACGCTCACGCTGGCCCGGGTCACCCGCTGCACGACCGCTCGCATCCGGTCAGCGTACCGGTGCCAAGATGGGGGACCGTGGAACAGGACACCGTGCGCAGGCACGTGGAACGCAACTGGGCTGAGACCGTACTGCCGGATCTGGCCGGGCTGGTGCAGATCCCGGCGCTGTCGCCGGCCTTCGACGCGGCGTGGCCGGAGCACGGGCAGCTGCGGGCGGCCGTGGATCACGTGCGGGCGTGGATCGCGGCGGCCGGGGTGCCGGGAACGAGCCTGGAGGTGGTGGAGCTGGCCGGGCGGTCGCCGCTGCTGCCGGTGGACGTGCCCGCCACCGCCGGGGCCGGGGACCGCGGGACCGTGCTGCTGTACGGGCACCTGGACAAGCAGCCGCCGGTGGGCGGCTGGGCCGACGGGCTCGGGCCGTGGACCCCGGTGTTCCGGGACGGGAAGCTGTTCGGCCGGGGCGTGGTCGACGACGGCTACTCGGCCTACGCCGCCACCACCGCGCTGCAGGCGGTGCGCGCGGCCGGCGGCGAGCACGCCCGGGCGGTGCTGCTGCTGGAGACCGGCGAGGAGTCCGGCAGCCCGGACCTGCCCGCCTACATGGACCACCTGGCCGGGCGGCTGGGGAACGTGACGTTCGTGGTCTGCCTGGACGGCGGCGGCGGGGACTACGAGCGGATGTGGCTGATCAGCAGCTTGCGCGGGCTGGTCAAGCTCACCGTCACCGTCCGGGTGCTCGACCGGGCCCAGCACTCCGGCCTGGCCAGCGGTATCGTGCCGAGCTCGTTCCGGATCCTGCGCCAGCTCCTGGACCGGGTGGAGGACGCCGCGACCGGCGAGATCGCCATTGCGGAGCTGAACGCGCCGATCCCGGCCGGCCGCCGGGCCGAGGCGCAGGCGCTGGCCGCCCTGGACCCGGGCGGCCCGAAGCGGCTGTACCCGCTGGTGGCGGGCATGCGCCCGGCCGCCGAGGACGACGTCGAGCTGATCTTGAACAACACCTGGCGGCCCACGCTGTCGGTGACCGGGGCGGCCGGCCTGCCGGAACCGGCCCAGGCCGGGAACGTGCTGCGCACGGACACGGCGCTGACGCTCAGCCTGCGCACCCCGCCGCTGGCCGACGCCAAGGCGGCCGGGGCCGCCGTGGTGCGGGCGCTGACCACCGACGTGCCCTACGGGGCGTCCGTCGAGATCAGTGACTTGGTGGCCGAGAGCGGCTGGAACGCGCCCGCCTTCGCGCCCTGGCTCACGGCGGCGATGGACTCGGCCAGCGACCGGGTGTTCGGCCGGGAGTACGGCAGCCTGGGCATCGGCGGCTCCATCCCGTTCATGGAGATGCTCGGCCGCCGCTACCCGGACGCCCAGATCGTGGTCACCGGAGCGCTCGGGGCCGACTCCAACGCCCACGTGCCCAACGAGTGGCTG
>DASWVA010000398.1:0-3836 GCA_036401415.1 Streptosporangiaceae bacterium | reverse complement strand
CTGGTGGCCAAGGACACGGTGAACACCATGCCGGAGGCGACCGTCCACGCGGTGGCCGACCACGGCGTGCTCCGGGGCGACACGATCCACGGCACCTACGACGCCTCCCGCAAGGTCTTCGCGGACCTGGAGAAGCTGGGCATCTCCTACGACGACGTGGTGTCCGTGCTGGAGGAGGAGGGCGTGGCCAAGTTCGCCGCGTCCTGGAACGAGCTCATCGAGACGGTCAAGGGCCAGCTCGGTAACTAATTGCGGCTCCGGGCCGGGGCCCGGCGGGTCCTGGCGGCCCGAGGTTCCCGGCCCGGATGCCCCCAGCCCGCGGGTCCACCTCCGCGGTATCGCTGCCTGATCGACGCCACGTAGCGGAGGAACGAAAGTCGTGAGCGAGTCAGTGACGGCGGGGCCGGGTAACCTCGGCTCCGCGCCCGCCAATCCCCAGGCCATCCCGGATCAGCTGACCGAGGAGAACCCGCTGCGGGATGCCCGGGACCGGCGCATCCCCCGGGTGGCCGGCCCGTGTGTGCTGGTCATGTTCGGGGTGACCGGAGACCTGGCCCGCAAGAAACTGCTGCCGGCCATCTATGACCTGGCCAACCGCGGCCTGCTGCCGCCGGGTTTCTCGCTGGTCGGCTTCGCCCGGCGGGACTGGGAGCATGAGGACTTTGCCCAGCTGACCTACGAGGCGGTCAAAGAGCACGCCCGGACCCCGTTCCGGGACACCGTCTGGCGTCAGGTCATGGAGGGCATCCGGTTCGTCCAGGGCGAGTTCGACGACGACGCCGCCTTCGATCAGCTGGCCAGCTGTGTCAGCGCCCTGGACACCGAGCGCAGCACCGGCGGGAACTACGCGTTCTACCTGTCCATCCCGCCCAAGGCGTTCCCCACCGTGGTGCAGCAGCTCAAGCGGTCCGGCCTGTCCGATCCGGACAGCTACACGCCCCCTCCCGGCCAGGAGGCCTGGTCCGACCGCCGGCCGTGGCGCCGGGTGGTGATCGAAAAGCCGTTCGGCCACGACCTGAAGAGTGCCCGCGAGCTGAACGACATCCTGAACGCGGTCTTCCCGCCCGAGTCGGTGTTCCGTATCGACCACTACCTGGGCAAGGAAACCGTCCAGAACATCCTGGCCCTGCGGTTCGCCAACACGCTGTACGAACCGATCTGGAATCGCGGCTACGTCGACCACGTGCAGATCACCATGGCCGAGGACATCGGCATCGGCGGCCGGGCCGGCTACTACGACGGTATCGGCGCCGCCCGGGACGTGATCCAGAACCACCTGCTCCAGCTGCTGGCCCTGACCGCGATGGAAGAGCCGGTAGCCTTCGACGCCGACTCGCTGCGGGCCGAGAAGGAGAAGGTACTGTCGGCCGTGCGGCTGCCCGCCGACCTGGCCACCGGCACCGCCCGCGGTCAGTACGACGTCGGCTGGCAAGGCGGTAAGCAGGTCAGGGGCTTCCTGGAGGAGGACGGTATCCCGCCCGACTCCCGGACCGAGACCTACGCCGCCATCAGGCTCGGGGTCGGTACCCGCCGCTGGGCGGGCGTCCCGTTCTACCTGCGCACCGGCAAGCGGCTGCCACGCCGGATGAGTGAGATCGCCATCTTGTTCCAGCGGGCGCCGCACCTGCCGTTCGCGGCCACCGACACCAAGGAACTGGGGCAGAATGCCCTGGTCATCCGGGTTCAGCCAGACGAGGGCGTAACCGTGCGGTTCGGTTCCAAGGTGCCCGGCTCGGCCATGGAGGTCCGGGACGTGAACATGGACTTCGCCTACGGCGAGTCATTCACCGAGTCCAGCCCGGAAGCCTACGAGCGGCTGCTGCTCGACGTGCTCATCGGGGACCCGCCGCTGTTCCCCCGCCAGGAGGAGGTCGAGCTCTCGTGGCGGATCCTCGACCCGATCGAGGAGTTCTGGGCCGAGTACACCAAGCCCGATCCGTACCCGGCCGGCACCTCCGGGCCGCCGTCGGCGGACGCGCTGATGGCCCGGGACGGCCGGGCCTGGCGCCGTCTCTAGCCGCGCATCCACCGGAGCCAGGAGGCAAGCAACGATGACGATCGACCTGACCGACACCACCACCGGTGCGATCTACCAGGCGCTGACCGATGCGCGGACCCGTCTGGGCGGGGCCGCCCTGGGCATGGTGGTCACGCTGATCGTGGAGACCGATGAGGCCGCGCAGTACGACGCGATGCGCGCCGCCAACCAGGCGGGCCGGGAGCATCCCTGCCGGGTGCTGGGCGTGATCACCCGCCGCCCGAACGCCGAGTCGCGGCTGGATGCGGAAATCCAGGTGGGCGAGGGCAGTCCCGGGGAGACCGTGCTGCTCCGTATGTACGGGCCGCTGGGCCGGCACGCGGAATCCGTGATCGCGCCGCTGCTGGTGCCGGACGTACCCGTGGTGACCTGGTGGCCGGGCCGCCCGCCCGGCGCGCCGTCGGAGAGCCCGCTGGGGACGCTGGCCCAGCGACGGGTCACCGACACCGCGTCCGAGGAGCAGGCTCAGCACGTGCTGAGCACGCTGGCCCGCAGCTACAAGCCCGGGGACACCGACTTCAGCTGGTCCCGGCTCACGCCGTGGCGCACGCTGCTGGCCGCCACGTTCGACGTGCCGCATCCGCCGGTGGTGCGGGCCGAGGTGCTGGCCGAGGCGGGCAACCCGAGCGGTGACATCCTCACCGCCTGGCTGTCGGTCCGGCTGGGGATTCCGGTGCACCGCGGCGTGTCGGCCGGCCCGGGCATCACCGAGGTGAGCTTCGGCACCGAACACGGCCGGATCGGCCTGTCCCGGTCCGACGGCCGGACCGCGACGCTGTCCCGGACCGGGGAGCCGGACCGGCGGGTGGCCCTGCACCGGCGCGACCAGGCCGAGCTGCTGGCCGAGGAACTGCGCCGGCTGGACCCGGACGAGGTGTACGCCGAGTCGCTGGGCTGGCTGTTCGGCGACCATCGCCAGGAGGAAGAGGGCGGCGCGTTCACGCTGGGCCCCCCGGGCACCGCCCGTGTGGCCGCGAACCAGGCGGCTGAGCGGGCGGCCAGCGGCTATCCCGCCGATGAGCCCGCCGCCGGGCATGAGCCGTCGTCATCGGACGCGGACGCTGCGGCCACCGCGTCCATGAACGCCGACGAAGGCGAAACCGGCGTGGAAGCAGAGCAGGAGATCCAGCAATCGTGAACGCGCGGGAAGGGCTCGCATGAGCGCACCGGAAGTCATCATCCACCGGGATGCCTCCCTGCTGGCCAAGGCGGCCGCCGCCCGGCTGGTCACCCGCCTGGTCGACGCGGTGACCGCACACGGGTCGGCGTCGCTGGTGCTGACCGGTGGCGGGGTCGGCACCGCGGTGCTGACCGAACTGGCCGCCACCCCGGCCCGGGACGCGGTGGACTGGCGGCACGTCGACATCTGGTGGGGTGACGAGCGGTTCCAGCCGTCCGGTGACCCAGAGCGGAACGAGACCGGGGCCCGCCAGGCGCTGCTGGACCACGTGGACGTGGATCCGGCCCGGGTGCACCCGATGGCGCCGTCCGACGGTCCGGACGGGGACGACCCGGAGGCAGCCGCGGCCCGCTACGCGGCTGAGCTGGCCCGGGCGGCCACCCACGAAGACCACGGCCCGGTCCCGTCGTTCGACATCATGCTGCTCGGCATCGGACCGGAAGGCCACGTGGCGTCGCTGTTCCCGGGCATGCCGGCGCTCTACGACGAGCGGCCGGTGGTGGCGGTCCGCGGCGCTCCCAAGCCGCCGCCGACCCGGATCTCGCTGACGTTCCCGTCGATCACTGCGGCCAGGGAAATCTGGATCCTGGCCGCGGGCGCGGAGAAGGCGGGCGCGGT
>DASWVA010000397.1:0-1788 GCA_036401415.1 Streptosporangiaceae bacterium | reverse complement strand
GACTGCCGTCGGCATAAAGGCGGAGACGGGACAGTTCCCATTCGCCATACTCGGCATGGTCCGTAAGGATGCGCCGTGCGGCGTCGCGAGTCATTCCGCGCGGCAGGTAGACCACCAGGTAGGCATATTCGGCCATCACCTCCTATTGTGCTCCACGTCACCGGTGATTCAATCGGCGGCGGTGAGAAATCCGCTACGGTCGGGCTGGCGCCTCTGGTCCGCCCTGACCGGGCCCCTGACCGGGCCCTGACCTGGCGGATGGCTGAGCCGGGTCAAGGTGGGGAACACCTAGGGCCGCATTGAGGGTTGGAAAAGTAACGGCCGGGTCGCGCATCCTGGAAGGAGCGCGGCCTTCCCGGTAGCCCCGCGGGGGCAGGCCAGGCCGTGGCGTGGATGTGAGGTTGACAAGAGCGTGCCAGCACGTAAAGGCGCTACCAAGGACACGGCAGCGACCACGACGGAAGGTACGGGCCGCAAGACGGCCCGCGCCGCGTCGGGTCGTGCCGCCTCGAGCCGTACCCCCAGCCGGGGCAGCGGCGACGGCACCCGCCTGGTGATCGTGGAGTCTCCGGCCAAGGCGCGCACCATTGCGGGCTACCTGGGTTCGGGCTACGTGGTCGAGTCCAGCGTGGGCCACATCCGGGACATGCCCGACCGTGCCGCCGAGATCCCGGTCAAGTACCGCAAGGAGCCGTGGGCCCGCCTCGGGGTCAACGTCGACGACAACTTCGAGGCGCTCTACGTCGTCCCGAACGACAAGCGGCAGCAGGTCTCCAAGCTGAAGGATCTGCTCAAAGGCGCCGACGAACTCCTGCTCGCCACCGACGAAGACCGCGAAGGCGAGGCCATCGCCTGGCACCTGCTGCAAGAGCTCAAGCCCACGGTTCCGTACCACCGGATGGTGTTCCACGAGATCACCCCGGAGGCCATCGCGCAGGCCGTGGCCAACCCGCGGGAGCTGGACCAGGCCCTGGTCGACGCCTACCAGGCCCGCCGGGTGCTGGACCGGCTGTACGGGTACGAGGTCTCGCCGGTGCTGTGGAAGAAGGTCATGCCGCGGCTGTCGGCGGGACGGGTGCAGTCCGTGGCCACCCGGCTGGTCGTGGACCGGGAGCGGGACCGGATCGCGTTCCGGGCCGCCCAGTACTGGGACCTGGAGGCCGAATTCGCCACCGTCCCGGACCAGGGCGCCGCCCAGGACGACAGCGTCAGCACCAGCTCGTTCAACGCCACCCTGGTCTCCGTGGACGGCAAGCGGGTGGCCCAGGGCCGGGACTTCAGCTCGGTCGGCCAGCTGCGCGGCAGCGAGGTGCTCCACCTGGACGGCGCGGCCGCGGCCGGTCTGGCCGGGCGGCTGCAGGGCGCCGACTTCGCGGTCAGGTCGGTGGAGAGCAAGCCGTTCAAGCGGTCGCCCTACGCGCCGTTCCGCACCACCACCCTGCAGCAGGAGGCCGCGCGCAAGCTGGGCTTCACGGCCAAGCATGCGATGTCGGTGGCCCAGCGGCTGTACGAGAACGGCTACATCACCTACATGCGGACCGACTCGACCACGCTGTCGCAGACGGCGATCGACGCGGCCCGGAGGCAGGCCCGGGACCTGTACGGGGACTCCTACGTCCCGGACAAGCCCCGCGTCTACGCCAGCAAGGTGAAGAACGCCCAGGAGGCGCACGAGGCCATCCGGCCCGCCGGGGACAGGTTCCGCACCCCGGACCAGGTGGCCGCGGACGGCCTGTCCCGGGACGAGCGGCGCCTCTATGACCTGGTGTGGAAGCGCACCGTGTCCTC
>DASWVA010000396.1:0-4041 GCA_036401415.1 Streptosporangiaceae bacterium | reverse complement strand
TCAGCCTGGGCGGGTCCGGCGGATCCGGGCTCAGTCCGGTCGGCATGGGCCCGGCTGTGCTGCTCTTGCCGGTGCTTGCGCACCCGCCAGCCGACCAGCGCCACCGCCGCCACCGCCAGCGCGATCAGCACGTACAGCGAGTAACGAGTGACCTGCTCGTAGATGGTGGTGATGTGGTTCCCGGCCAGGTAGCCGACGCTGACCCACAGGCCGACCCACAGCGCGGCCCCCAGCGCATTGAACGCGAAGAACCGTTTCCAGTGCATGCCGGTGATACCGGCCACGATGCCGTTGGCCTGGCGCAGTCCCTCGATGAACCGCGCCGCCACGATGATCTTGCCGCCGTGGTGCTCGAAGAAGTGTTCGGCGCTGTCCAGCCGCGCACTGGTCAGGAACACGTACTTGCCGTACCTGAGCGCGAGCCGGCGGCCGCCGAAGTGGCCGATGAGGAAGCCGATGTTGTCGCCGAGCACCGCGCAGACCCAGGCGATGACGCCGACCGCGACCACATTCAGCTTGCCCGCGCCCGCGTACAGCGAGGCCGCGATCAGGATGGTCTCACCGGGCACCGGGATGCCGAAGTCCTCCACCAGGACCAGGCCGCCGACCGCGAAGTAACCGTAGTGGTTGAGGATCGGCGCGAGCGTACCGAAGATTCCCGGCAGCGCGGGCGTGCTCATGGAGTACTGGGCGGGCTGGCCTCAGCCGGGCCAGGAACCGCATGCTCGATCGCCTCGGATATCGGCCCGGCGGTCACGTCCACCTGCCAGCGACGGGCCCCGTAGCCGCTCAGCGCGGCTCCGATCGCCAGCGGGTCCGGCGGATCGGGTGGCTCCCAGCTGATCCGCCGGACCGCATCGGGCGGGATGAGGTTCTCGGTGGGCATGTCGTACCGCTCAGCCAGCTCGGTGACGGTGGCCCGGACCGCCGTCAGCCGGCCCGCGGCCATGGGGTCCCGTTCGGCCCAGCGGTGCACGGGTGGTGGCCCGCTGGCCACCGTGGCGCCGCCGGTGTCCGGCAGCGCGCTGTCCGGCAGCGCACGCGCCTCCCGCACGGACTCCAGCCACTCGGGCAGGTGCCGACGGGCCATCCGGCCGGTGAACCCGGGGATTTTGGTCAGCGTGGCGTTGCTGACCGGTAGCGACCTGGCCGCCTCGACGATCGCGGAGTCCGGCAGCACCCGGCCGGGGGACAGGTTCAGGTTCTGCGCAATCTGGTCGCGCCGCTCCCACAGCGCCTGGACCACGGCCAGGCTGCGACGGCTGCGCACCTTGTGGATGCCGGAGGTCCGCCGCCACGGGTCCGGCCGGGGCGGCGGCGGCGGGGCCGACAGCACCGCCGCGAACTCCTGGTGGGCCCAGTCCAGCTTGCCCTGCTCGGCCAGCATCTCGGCCAGCGCGTCGCGCAGCTCGACCAGCACCTCCACATCCAGCGCGGCGTACCGGAGCCAGGCCACCGGCAGCGGCCGGGTCGACCAGTCCGCGGCCGAGTGCCCTTTTTCCAGGTGCAGGCCGAGTACGGTCTCGACCAGCGTGCCCAGCGCGACCCGCGGGAAGCCGAGCAGCCGCCCGGCCAGCTCGGTGTCGAACAGCCGCCGCGGCCGGTAGTTCAGCTCGGTCAGGCAGGGAAGGTCCTGCGACGCGGCGTGCAGCACCGCCTCGGTATCGGCCAGCACCGCGTCGATCCCGGACAGGTCCGGGCACAGGATCGGGTCGATCAGCATGGTGCCCGCACCGGCCCGGCGCAGCTGTACCAGGTAGGCCCGGTGCCCGTACCGGTAGCCGGAGGCGCGTTCAGCGTCCACCGCGACCGGGCCGGTCCCGGCGGCCAGCGCCTGAGTGGCCCGCTCCAGGGCCTCCGCGCTCTCGATGACCGGCGGCAGGCCGTCGCGCGGTTCGAGCAGCGGCACGACCTCCGCGGGCTCGCGGCCGATCTCCTCAGGTTCGCCCTGGTCCAGGGCGGGCTCGGGCTGGTGGTCAGCGGTCACCGGCGCCGCCGCGGGCGGGATTCCACCGGGCGGCCCGGCCGCAGGGCGTGCGTGCCCGGCGCCAGCGGCGGCACCCCGGCCGCCGCAGCCAGCGAATCGCACCAGGCGGTCACGTGCGCGGCGATGTCCAGCGCCGCCGGGTCGTCCAGCGCCGCCGGGCCGTCCGGCGTCCTGCGCCCGGCGGGCATGGTCGGCGACCAGGACGCGCGCTGCTCGAAGCCGTACACCGGCGGCTCGCTCTCCTTGCCGCCGAAACCTTCCGTGGTCACCCGAGTCACCGTACCGCTCGGCGTGCCGTACCCCGGCGTGCGGGCCTCCAGCGCCTCGATCAGCCAGTCCCAGCCGACCTGGCACAACATCGGATCGGCGGCGATCTCCTGGTCCACTTCAGCCCGCAGGTAGCTGATCAGCCGGTAGCAGCCCGGCCAGCCGTCGTGTCCTACCGGGTCATAGAGCAGAACCAGCCGTCCCCAGGCGATCTCGGTGCCGTCCCGCTCCACGGTGGCCGACGTTGCCGCGGCGAACGGAGCCAGTTTCCTGGGCGCGGGGACGTCGTCGAAGGAGAACTCAGGCCTGCGGACGCCCTGGTCCTTCAGTGCCGCCTGGAAACCGGTCAGCACCGAGCTGAACACGGCAGCTTCAGCCTGATCGTCGCCGGGCGGCCCTTCACCGGCCGCCGGTCGCGGCCGCACGGGCCCGTCGGCCGATCTCATATAGAGAGCGTATGCCGCGCCCGCTGCTTCCTCACGCAGGTTTCAGCCCGAATGCTCCCGGCGACGGGATTGACACGTGCGCCAAGGGAGGTCATGCCGCCCGGCCGGCGGTGCGCGGGCGGGCCGCCGGCACCGGTTCCGCCTGCGGCAGGAAGCCCATGATCAGAGCGGTGCCACATTCACAGCAGGCCCATTCCGGGCAGTGTCCGTCGGGGGAGTCCGGGCAGATTCCGGCCGCCTCGTGGAACTGCTCGAACATCTGCTCTCCAGCGCATCCGGAACAGTACCAGGGCATCTGGCTCATCACTGGTTCCCTCCTTCGGCGCGACTTCACGCGGGCTGAGGATGATATTGGCACGGGTGTACGACAATCCGCGGGAGGCTGGGCGGCGTGTCCGTCACTCGCGCCGGCCGCCGGGCCGGGTATGAGACGATCCAGGAGTGCTCGCCAAAGATTCGCCGTTTCTGCGCGCCTGCCGCCGGGAGCCGGTGCCCTACACCCCGGTCTGGTACATGCGGCAGGCCGGCCGGTCACTGCCCGAGTACAAGCGGGTCCGGGCGGACGTCCCGATGCTGGAGTCGTGCACCCGGCCGGATCTGATCACCGAGATCACCCTGCAGCCGGTGCGCCGCTACCCGGTCGACGCGGCCATCTTGTTCAGCGACATCGTGGTGCCGCTGAAGGCGGTGGGCGTCGGAATCGACATCAAGCCGGGGGTGGGGCCGGTCGTGGACCACCCCATCCGCCGCGCCGAGGACCTGGGCCAGCTGCGGCCGCTGGAACCCGGTGACGTCCCCTACGTCACCGAGGCAGTGTCGTCACTGGTCAGCGAGCTGAAGGCCACTCCGCTGATCGGCTTCGCCGGCGCCCCGTTCACGCTGGCGTCCTACCTGATCGAAGGCGGCCCGTCCCGCCATCACGACAAAACCCGGGCCCTGATGTACGGCGAGCCGGAGCTGTGGCACGCCCTGATGGCCCGGCTGACCGCCATCACCACCTCATTCCTGGAGATCCAGGCCACCGCCGGCGTCGCGGCGGTCCAGCTGTTCGACTCCTGGGTCGGCGCGCTGGCTCCGGCCGACTACCGGGAGTTCGTGCTCCCGCACACCAGCCAGATCTTCGCCGCGCTGGCCGCTCACGACGTCCCCCGCATCCACTTCGGCGTCGGCACCGGCGAGCTGCTGGGCGTGATGGGTGATGCTGGCGCCGACGTGGTCGGGGTCGACTGGCGGGTCCCGCTGGACGAAGCGGCCGGCCGCGTGGCCGCGGGCACGGCCCTGCAGGGCAACCTGGACCCCGCCATCCTGCTGGCTCCCTGGGACGTCGTGGCGGACCGGGCC
>DASWVA010000395.1:0-18401 GCA_036401415.1 Streptosporangiaceae bacterium | reverse complement strand
GTGTCCTGCGCGTCCGTGCCCGACATGCCCGTCGCATAGGCCAGATAGCCGGGAACCAGAGGCAGGCAGCAGGGGGAGATGAACGTGATCGCCCCGGCCGCGGCGGCGATCGGCGCGGCCAGGATGAGCGGCCCGGAGAAGACCAGCTGCTGCACTCCGCTGATGGCTTGCCACCTCTCCTCGGGCGGGTCTGCATCCACTATGGCACGTCGTAGCAGACCGGTCGCGGCGCACCCGCTATAGGCGCTGACGTGCGCGCCCAGGCCTGGGTGCCGGTATGGTTGCCGGGTGAAACCGGTCTCCGCCCGCACCCTGCTGGGCGCCGGTGCGGGTGCTTTCATCCTGGTCATCGGCCTGTACGTGGTCTACGGCGTGATCCACCCGGCCAGCTGGACCCTCGACCCAGTGGACCTGGCCGTGTACCGGTCCGGCGGCCTGATCGTCCGGCAGGTCCGGCCCGACTTCAACGCCGCCGTCTACGCGCCGCTGTACCAGTGGGGCGGATACGGCGGCCTGGGGCTGAAGTTCACCTACACCCCGTTCGCCGCCATCGTGTTCGCGCTGGTGTCGTTCATCCCGTGGGGGGTGGCGCCCAAGCTGTCCCTGGCGGTCAACGTCGCCGCGCTGGTGGCGGCGCTGTGGTTCACGTTCCGCGGCCTCGGCTACTCGGGCCGGGCCCGGGCGGCGGCCACCCTGCTCGCCTCGGCCGCGGTGTTCTGGACCGAGCCGGTCATCCGCACTCTGTACCTGGGCCAGGTCAACCTGGTGCTGATGGCCCTGATCATCTGGGACCTGACCCAGCCGGACACCACCCGCAGCCGGTGGTGGAAGGGCTTCGGCGTCGGTGTCGCGGCCGGGATCAAGCTGGTCCCGCTGGTGTTCATCCCGTACCTCCTGCTGGCGCGCAAGTTCCGGCAGGCCGCCATGGCCACCGCCGGCTTCGCGTTCACCGTGGCCGTCGGGTTCATCATCCAGCGGCACGACTCGGTGCGGTGGTGGTTCGGCGGCCTGTTCTTCCAGGGCGGCCGGACCGGGTTCACCGGCTGGGAAGGCAACCAGTCGCTGCGTGGCCTGATCACCCGGCTGGCGGGCAGCGTCAATAGCGCGGCCCCCGCCTGGCTCGTGGCCGCGGTCATCGTCGGTGTCATCGGCATCGTCAGCGCGGCCGTGCTGGACCGGTGCGGGCACCAGATGGCCGGGCTGCTGGCCGCGGCGCTGACCGGCCTGCTGCTGTCGCCGATCAGCTGGGACCACCACTGGGTGTGGACCGCCCCGGGCGCGGCGGTGGCCGGCCACTACGCGGTGCGGGCCTGGCGCACGTCCCGGGGGCGGCGGGCGGCGGGCTGGGGCGCGCTGGCCGCGGGCATCATCGCGCTGTACGGAGCCTGGCCAGGCAGCCTATGGGGCGAGCCCACCGACCTGGGCCCGTTCTCCCTGGGTATCTTGTGGCTGCCGCCGCAGACCGACCCCCTGACCTATTACGCCCGGGGAGACCAGCCCGGCTACGCCGAATACCACTGGCACGGCGTCCAGCTGATCACCGGCAACTGCTTCGTCCTCGGCGGCCTGGCCCTGCTGATCTTGCTGGCCGCGGCCGCCTGGCGGGTGAGCCGGCGTTCCGTCCCGGCCGCCGGCGCCGGGCCTGATCCCGCGCCCCTGGGCCGGGCCGCGAGCCGGACGGCGTTATAGTCGCGCGGGAGTACCGGCTGCCGTTGGATTGGAAGGTCTCATGCGCGCTACACCGCCGTTCCGTGCCGATCACGTGGGAAGCCTGCTCCGCCCGCCCCGCCTGCTGCGGGCCCGGGAGGAGTTCGCGGCCGGGCAGCTGTCCGCCGTGGACCTGACGGCCGTCGAGGACGAGGCCATCGCCGACGTGGTGGCCATGCAGGAAGAGGTGGGGCTGCAGTCCGCCACCGACGGCGAGTTCCGCCGCGCGTCCTGGCACATGGACTTCATCTACCGCCTGGGCGGGATCTCCAAGGTGCCGGGCAACATCGCGGTCAAGTTCCGTAACGCCAGCGGGGCCCTGGAGGCCGGGTTCGCGGCCCTGCGCATCGACAGCAAGGTGCGGCTGGACGAGACGATCTTCTCCGACGCCTTCGTCTACCTGCAGTCGCAGGTCAAGTCGGCCATTCCCAAGCTCACGATCCCGTCGCCGAACATGGTCCACTACCGGGGGGGCCCGGCCGCCATCGACTCCGGCGTCTACCCGGACATCGAGGAGTTCTGGTCCGACCTGTCGGCCGCGTACGCCGAGGAGGTCCGGCGGCTCGGCGCCCTGGGCTGCCAGTACCTCCAGTTCGACGACACGAGCCTGGCCTACCTGAACGACCCGGCCCAGCGGGCCGAGATCGCCGAGCGGGGTGACGACGCCGAGCACCTGCACCTGCGCTACATCAAGCAGATCAACGACGCGCTGGCCGGCAAGCCGGACGGGATGGCCGTGACCACGCACATGTGCCGCGGCAACTTCCGGTCGTCCTGGGCGGCCGAAGGCAGCTACGACTTCGTGGCCGAGGCCCTGTTCAGCGAGCTCAAGGTGGACGGCTTCTTCCTGGAGTACGACGACGCCCGGTCGGGCGGGTTCGAGCCGCTGCGGTTCGTGCCCAAGGGCAAGATGGTGGTGCTCGGCCTGGTCACTACCAAGAGCGGCGAGCTGGAAGACGCGGACCAGCTCAAGCGGCGCATTGACGAGGCATCGCACTACGTGCCCCTGGACCAGCTGTGCCTGTCGCCGCAGTGCGGCTTCTCCTCGACCGTGGAGGGGAACGTGCTGACCTACGACCAGGAAGTGGCCAAGCTGCGGTTGATCGTCGACGTGGCCCGGGACGTCTGGGGCGACTGACCTGCTCCCGGAGATCGCCGGGCTGCTGGTCTGCCCGGTCTGCGGGGCTTCGCTCGTGCGGGCCGGGCCGGTACTGCGCTGCGCCGCCGGGCACAGTTTCGACGTGGCCCGGCAGGGTTACGTGAACCTGATGCCCGGCGGGGCGCGGCCCGGCACCGCCGACACCGCCGGGATGGTGGCGGACCGGGCGGCGTTCCTCAGCGCCGGGCACTACGCGCCGCTGGCCTCGGCTGTGGCTGACCTGGCCGCGGTCCTCGGGCGGCTGGGTCCCGGGGCCGTGGGCCTGGCCATGGACCTGTCCGCGCGGGCGCTACGGCGCGCGGCGCGGGCCGCGCCCGGTATCGGCGCGATCGGATGGGACACCTGGCAGCCGTTCCCGGTCCGCCCCGCCGCGGTTTCGGTCATCCTGAACGTGTTCGCGCCTCGCAACGGTCCGGAGTTCCGCCGGGTGCTGCGACCGGGCGGAGCGCTGATCGTGGCCACCCCGGCCCCCGGGCATCTGGCCGAGCTGGCCGGCCTGGTCACGCTGATCAGCGTGGACGAGCACAAGGACGAGCGCCTGGCCGCCACGCTCGGCCCGTACTTCACGGCCGCGGAACGCCGTCCGGTGACGGTGCCGTTGCGGCTCAGCCGGGCCGAGGCGGCCACCCTGGCCGGCATGGGCCCGTCGGCCCGCCACGCCGGCCCGGCCGCGACCCGCGCCCGCCTGGCCACGCTGGCTGAGCCGATCGACGTCACCGCGGCCTTCCACGTCACCGTCTACCGGCCCCGCCCCGAGCGCAACGGGCGGTGACGGCGAGGTGAACTTACGGGGGGCGCGATGCGGTCACGTAAACACGGCCGCGCCGGGAAGGACTGCGGCCGGCCGCCAGGTAAGGTCACGGTCGTGAGCCAGATCCGTGGGGGCGGCAGGGGGACCGGCGCCGGCGTGACCGCTGACGAGGGCATGACCGCCGACCCGGGGGACCGCATCGCGACCATCCCGAACGGGCTCAGCGTCCTCCGGTTGCTGGGCGTGCCGCTGTTCCTCTGGCTGGTCCTGGGGCCGCACCTGGATGCCTGGGCGGTGGTGCTGCTGATCGTGTCGGCCGCCACCGACTGGCTGGACGGAAAGATCGCCCGGGCCATGAACCAGCAGAGCCGGCTGGGGGAAGCCCTGGACCCGGCCGCGGACCGCCTGTACATCGCGGCCACCCTGGTCGCGCTGGCTGTCCGGCGCATCATCCCGTGGTGGCTGGTCGGCCTGCTGGCCGCCCGGGAACTGATCGTGGCCGGGGCCCTGGGCCTGCTCAAGCGCAGGCTCGGCTTCGGCACGCTGCAGGTTAGTTTTATGGGCAAAGCGGCTACTCTTTGCCTGCTGTACGCCTTTCCGCTGTTGCTCCTCGGCACGTATGCGGGGAACCTGGGCGAGGTGACCCGGATCCTCGGGTGGGCGTTCGCCGCCTGGGGCACCGCTCTGTACTGGTCGGCGGCAGCTCTCTACCTGGTCCAGGCCCGGATGCTGCTCACCGGGCGCCTGGCGGTACCAGCCGCACCCGGGCCGGCCGATACTCCGAGGGGAGCGGCGTAAGCCTTGAAGGCGGTCGTGATGGCAGGCGGCGAAGGGACGCGTTTGCGTCCGATGACCGCCAACCAGCCCAAGCCCCTGCTGCCCGTGGCCAACCGGCCGATCATGGAGCACGTGCTCCGGCTGCTGCGCCGCCACGGGTTCTCCGACACCGTGGTGACCGTCCAGTTCCTGGCCGCCCTGGTCCGCAACTACTTCGCCGACGGCGAAGACTTCGGCATGAACCTGCAGTACGCGACCGAGGAGATGCCGCTCGGGACCGCGGGCAGCGTCAGGAACGCCGGGGACGCGCTGCGCGACGAGCCGTTCCTGGTCATCTCGGGTGACGCGCTCACCGACATCGACCTGACCGCCATGGTCCGGTTCCACCGGGAGCAGGGCGCCCTGGTCACGGTGGGCCTGACCCGGGTCCCGGACCCGCTAGAGTTCGGCATCGTGATCGCGGACGAGGACGGCCGGATCCAGCGGTTCCTGGAGAAGCCGACCTGGGGCCAGGTCTTCTCCGACACGGTCAGCACCGGTATCTACGTGATGGAACCCGAGGTACTGGCCGAGGTGCCGCCCGGCGAGTCGGTCGACTGGTCCGCGGACGTCTTCCCCGCGCTGCTCAAACGGGGCGCCCCGCTGTTCGGGTACATCTCCGGCGGTTACTGGGAGGACGTCGGCACTCACGAGAGTTACCTCAAGGCCCAGGCCGACGTGCTGGCCGGGCGGGTCCAGGCCGACATCGACGGCTTCGAGGTCTCGCCCGGGGTCTGGGTCGCCGAAGGCGCCGAGGTTGATCCCGAGGCCATCCTGACCGGCCCGCTGTGCATCGGCGACTACGCCAAGATCGAGGCGGGCGCGACCCTGCGCGAATACACCGTGGTCGGCAGCAACGTGGTCATCAAGGAGGGCGCGTTCCTGCACCGCGCCGTGGTCCACAACAACGTGTACGTGGGCCAGTCCGCGACCCTGCGCGGCTGCGTGATCGGCAAGAACACTGACGTGATGCGGCTGGCGCGGATCGAGGAGGCCGCGGTCGTGGGCGATGAGTGCGTGATCGAGCCCGAGGCGTACCTGTCGGCCGGGGTCAAGGTGTACCCGTTCAAGACGATCGAGGCCGGCGCGGTCGTCAACAACAGTGTGATCTGGGAGTCTCGCGGCAGCCGCACGCTGTTCGGCCCGCGCGGGGTGTCCGGCCTGATCAACGTGGAGGTCACGCCGGAACTGTGCGTCCGGCTGGCCAGCGCGTACGCCACCACGCTGAAGAAGGGCTCCACCGTCACCACCTCGCGCGACGTGTCCCGGGCGGCGCGCACGTTCAAGCGGGCCGTGCAGGGGGCGCTGAACGCCAGCGCGATCAACGTGGTCGACCTGGAGGCCCAGCCCCTGCCGGTGGCCCGGTTTGAGACCGATCGCACCGACTACAGCGGCGGGATCGCGCTCCGCACCACGCCCGGCGATCCCCAGTCGATCGACATCATCTTCCTGGACGAGCGGGGCGCCGAGCTGTCCCTGGCCGCTCAGCGCAAGCTGGAGCGGGTTTTCTCCCGCCAGGAGTTCCGGCGCGCGTTCCCGGGCGAGATCGCCGAGCTCACCTACCCGCCCCGCGTGGTCGAGTGGTACTCACGTGAACTGCTGCGCTGCGTGGAGATGAGCTCGGTCCGGGAGACCGGCATGAAGGTGGTGGCCGACTGCGCCGGCGGCACCACCTCGCTGGTGCTGCCGAACCTGCTCGGCCGGATCGGCATCGACGTGCTGACCATCAACAACCGGCTGGACGAGGTCTCGCCGACCGAGACCGTGGCCCAGCGCCGGGCCGGCCTGCAGCGCCTGTCCGAGGTGGTGTCCTCGTCGCGGGCCTCGTTCGGCGTACGGTTCGACCCGGTGGGCGAGCGTATCCGGATCGTGGACGAGAAGGGCGAGATGGTCAGCGACGACCGGGCCCTGCTGGTCGTGCTGGACCTCGTCGCGGCCGAGCGGAAAACCGGGCGGGTGGCGCTGCCGGTGACCACCACCCGGGTCGCCGAGCAGGTCTGCCGGTTCCACGGAGTCGAAGTCGACTGGACCCCGACGTCGATGGACGCGCTCACCCGGGCCGCCGCCGCCGAGGATGTGATCTTCGCCGCCGACGGCCGTGGCGGGTTCGTGGTGCCGGAGTTCGCCCGCACCGTCGACGGCATCGCCGCGTTCGTCCGCCTCATCGGGCTGGTGGCCCGGACCCGGCTGACGCTGAGCCAGATCGACGCCCGCATCCCCGAGGCGCATCTGCTGCGCCGGTCGATGCCGACCCCGTGGGCGGCCAAGGGCAGCGTGATGCGCACGGTGGTCGAGGCGGCCGGGACCCGGGAGGTGGACACCACCGACGGCGTGCGGGTGGTCGAGCCGGACCGCGGCTGGGTGCTGGTGCTGCCCGACCCGGCCGACGCCGTGACCCACCTGTGGGCCGAGGGCACCGACGCCGATGCCGCCCAGACCCTGCTGGACGAATGGGCGGCCGTGGTCGAGCAGGCCGGTCAGTAACTGTCTGGGGACAGAGGCGTCGCGATTGGTCTTCTTCCGTCATAAGCCGCGCTATGGTGAAGGACTGACTAGGTTCGGGCGGCGGAGGTGGAGCGGCGGTGTGGCGTAAACGTCGCGACGGGGACCAGGACTGGTCTCCGGGCGGGGCATCCTCCGGCAGCAGCGACCGGCCGCCGCGGACCGGCTGGCGGCGGTGGTTTGCGTGGCGCGTGGACCCGGAGCCCCCGGCCCCGGTAGCCTGGCCACCTTCATCCCGCGAATCTGGGCCGCAGGCGCAGATGCCGGGCCCGGACGCAGGCCCGGACGAGTGGGACTGGCCCATGGAGGGGAGGCCTGGCGAAGCTATGGCCAGCGTTTACTGCACCCGTTGCGGGCGGCCGAACGCGGAGGACGCGCGCTTTTGCTCGAACTGCGGCACGCCGCTGGTACGCGGAGCCGCTGAACGCCCGGGGGAGACCACTTCGACCATCTCGCTGGCTCGTGAGCAGGCCCTTGACGCTGAGCTGAACGACGAGCCGCTGGCCGACCCGGCCATGCTCGAAGCGCTGCCGGTCGACGCTGCGCTGCTGGTCGCGTACCGGGGGCCCAACGCGGGCAGCCGGTTCCTGCTCGACAGCGACCTGACCACCGCGGGCCGGCACCCGGACAGCGACATCTTCCTCGACGACGTGACCGTGTCCCGGCGGCACGCCGAGTTCTACCGGTCGGGCACCCGGTTCACGGTCCGGGACGTGGGCAGCCTCAACGGCACCTACGTCAACCGGGACCGGATCGAGGAGACCGAACTGTTCAGTGGGGACGAGGTTCAGATCGGGAAGTTCCGGCTCATCTTCATGACGCACCCGAGACTGCAGGGCCAGCGCCGCGGCG
The DNA here is from genome assembly GCA_036401415.1 of Streptosporangiaceae bacterium. Taxonomy (GTDB): domain Bacteria; phylum Actinomycetota; class Actinomycetes; order Streptosporangiales; family Streptosporangiaceae; genus Bog-532. The sequence continues at coordinate 10,614 of DASWVA010000395.1, read as the reverse complement.
GAGGCGCCCAGGACTACGCATGAGCGAGTCCTCGTCGCTGAACATCGGCGAGGTACTGGCGCGGCTGCGGCCCGAGTTCCCGGACATCAGCCCGTCCAAGATCCGGTTCCTGGAATCCGAGGGCCTGATCGAGCCGGCCCGGTCGCGATCCGGGTACCGCCAGTTCGCCTCGGCCGACGTGGAACGACTCCGGTACATCCTGGCCGCGCAGCGGGACGAGTACCTCCCGCTGCGGGTGATCAGGGAACGCCTGGACGCCCTGAACGGCACGGCCGGGCACCCCCGGCAGACGCTGGCCACGGCGCTCGCCAGTGCGGTGGCGGCGGACGAGGCGGCCCGCCAGCCCCGGTCCGGGGACGGCGGCGGGACCGGCGGCGGTGCGACCGCGATGACCCGGGCGGAGTTGCTCGCGGCGGCCGGGATCGACCAGGACAGCCTGGCCGAGCTTGAGGATTACGGCCTGATCCGCCGGTCCGGGCGGCACTATGGCGCCGACGCGCTCGAGGTGGCCCGCGCGTGTGCCGCGCTGGCCAGGTTCGGCGTGGGGGCCCGCAACCTGCGCGGTATCAAGGCCGCCGCCGAGCGTGACATCTCTTTGGCCGAACAGCTTGTCTCCGCTCAGCTGCGCCAGCGCGGCGCGGGCTCGCGGGCGGCGGCCGCCCAGGATGCCTGGCAGATCGCCGCGCTGAGCCTGTGGCTGCACGCCGCGCTGGTCGAATCGGGGCTCGGCGAGGCCGGGCTCGCGGGCGGCGTGATCGCTGCGCCGGCCATCGCTCCGCCCCCGCGGGCCGATGGCGTAGGGGGTGGGCTGCGCTCCGCGTCCAGCTGATAGCGGGTGTACCTTGACAAAGGGAGTGGCCGGCCAGCGATGGTGCGTCAACGGTGCGTGAGGATGGAGCTGTAGTGCGGCAGATGGAGGTCGTCGGCGTCCGGGTCGAGATGCCGTCGAACAGCCCTATCGTCTTGCTGAAAGAGACTCAGGGCGACCGGTACTTGCCCATCTGGATCGGCGCGGTCGAAGCAACGGCGATCGCCTTCGCTCAGCAGGGCATGGTGTCACCACGGCCGCTGACTCACGACCTGTTTCGCGACGTGCTCGACGTGCTCAACGTGCAGCTGCGGACGGTGAACATCACCGCCCTCCGGGACGGGATCTTCTACGCCGACCTGGTCTTCTCCAACGGGGCCGAAGTCAGCGCGCGGCCGTCGGACTCGATCGCGCTGGCCCTGCGCACGGGTGCGTCGATCTTTGCCGCCGAGGAGATCCTCGACGAGGCGGGCGTGGCCATCCCCGACGAGCAGGAGGACGAGGTCGAGAAGTTCCGGGAATTTCTGGACACGATCTCCCCCGAGGACTTCGGCCGCGCGACCTGACCATGATCCCGAGGTTTACCGCACGCCGTTCTGGGACACTGTTATCGCAGGTAGCGAGTTTGCGGGCGGATCGCGGACGGGCTCAGGGGCGGTCCGGCAAAGGTCAGCCTCTCACCTGGTTTGCCCGGCTTAAACGGAATGTCGCGACGCGCCGTGGGCGATCGTTGACGCCGTGAGCACGCTCGGCTTACGGTTCGAGACGAGTACCCAGGGTGGTCTGCTCGCGATGGAGGTGGGCGTGGCGGGAACCAGGGGCGATGACAAGCCGGCGGGCAGCCGAGCAGGAGTCCCGTACGCCGAGGAGCAAGGCACACTGTTTGACGCCGGTGAGCAGTTTGACGCCGGTGAGCAGGCGGAAGAGGCCGTAGCCGATGCGGACGGGGCCGGCTACCGCGGGCCGACGGCCTGCAGTGCGGCCGGTATCACCTACCGTCAGCTCGACTACTGGGCGCGCACCGGGCTGGTCGAGCCCAGCGTGCGCGGGGCGCACGGCTCGGGCTCCCAGCGGCTCTACAGCTTCCGCGACATCCTCGTCCTCAAGGTGGTCAAGCGCCTCCTCGACACCGGTATCTCGCTGCAGCAGATCCGGGCCGCCGTGCACCATCTGCGCGACCGCGGCACCCGCGACCTGGCTCAGGTCACCCTGATGAGCGACGGCGTCAGCGTGTACGAGTGCACGTCCGCGGACGAGGTTGTGGACCTGCTGGCGGGCGGCCAGGGCGTCTTCGGTATCGCGCTGGGCCGGGTCTGGCAGGAAGTCGAAGGCAACCTCGCCGAGCTCCCCGCGGTCCGGGCCGAGGACGGCCTGCTCACCGTCGGCTCCGACGAGCTCTCCCGCCGCCGGGCCCGCAAGACCGGCTGACCGGCGGCGCCCCGCGCGCTGCCGATGTTCTTCTTGGGTAGACTCGGCGTTGCCATCGACACCGTCCGGGAGAGTCCTCGCCCGCAACGCTGGGCGGGGCGCCGAAGGGGCAACATTCCCCGGAACCTCTCAGGCGCCAGGACCGGACGGAACAGGCAACTCTGAAGTTACCGCGCGCTTGGGCGGTAACGACAGATGGGGAGCCTGGCGGCCCCAGCGGCCGTCGCTGCGACTGGACAGCACAGCTCTGGAGGCTCCTGGATGGTGGAATTTGCCCGGCGTCACATCGGGCCGTCAGCGGATGAGCAGCAGCGGATGCTCGAGATCGTGGGGTACGCGACCCTCGACGACCTGACCGAGGCGGCGCTCCCGCCCTCAGCCGCGTCCGGCCCCCTTGACCTGCCGCCCGCCCAGTTCGGACTGGCACGGTCAGAAACCGGGGCTCAGGCTGAGCTGCGCCGGATGGCCGCGGAGAACCAGGTGCTCACCTCGATGATCGGGCTGGGCTACTACGGCACCGTGACCCCGGCCGTGATCCGCCGCAACGTGCTGGAGAACCCGGGCTGGTACACCGCCTACACGCCCTACCAGCCGGAGATCTCGCAGGGCCGGCTGGAGATGCTGCTGAACTTCCAGACGATGGTGTCCGACCTGACCGGGCTGCCGGTGGCGGGGGCGTCCCTGCTGGATGAGGCCACCGCTGCGGCCGAGGCCATGACCATGGCCCGGCGGGTGACCGGTAAGGGGCACGTCTTCCTGGTGGACGAGGACTGCCTCCCCCAGACCATCAAGGTGCTGCAGACCCGGGCCGAGCCGCTCGGCATCGAGCTGATCGTCACCAGGGTCACCCCGGAAGCCATCGCGGCGCCGGCCGCTGATGATCTGTTCGGCGTGCTGCTGCAGTACCCGGGCGCGTCCGGCGCCGTGCGCGACCTCACCCCGCTGATCGAGGCGGCCACCGCGCGCAAGGCCCTGACCGCGGTCGCGGCCGACCTGCTCGGGCTGACCCTGCTGCGTTCCCCGGGGGAGCTGGGCGCGGACATCGCGGTCGGCAGCACCCAGCGGTTCGGCCTGCCGATGGCCTTCGGCGGCCCGCACGCGGGCTACATCGCCGTCGCCGACAAGCTGCGCCGCCAGCTGCCCGGGCGGATCGTGGGCGTCTCCCTGGACGCCGACGGCAAGCCTGCCTACCGGCTCGCCCTGCAGGCCCGCGAGCAGCACATCCGCCGCGAGAAGGCCACCAGCAACATCTGCACCGCCCAGGTGCTCCCGGCGGTGATCGCGGCCAGCTACGCGGTGTACCACGGGCCGGACGGGCTGGCCGGAATCGCCCGGCACGCGCACCGCAGCGCCGGGCGGCTCGCTGCCACCCTGGCCGAGGCGGGCTGTGAGGTGGGCCCGGACGAGTTCTTCGACACGATCCGGGTCCGGCTGCCCGAGAGCCCGGGCGGCGGGGCGGCGGGTGAGGCCATGGCCCGGGCCGAGAAGGCGGGGTACAACCTGTACCTGGCCGCGGACGGCGCAATCCAGATCGCCTGCGACGAGACGACCAGCGAGCAAGCCCTGGCCGCGGTGGCCGGCGCCCTGCTCGGCCGTCCGGCCGGCCAGGTGCGGCTGGCGGCTGAGCCGGCTGGCGCGCTCCCGGCCGGGCTGCTCCGGAACGGCGGGTACCTCACCCACCCGGTGTTCCACCAGCACCGCAGCGAGACCTCGCTGCTGCGCTACCTGCGGCGGCTGTCCGACTCCGACATCGCCCTGGACCGGTCGATGATCCCGCTCGGGTCGTGCACGATGAAGCTGAACGCGGCGGCCGAGATGGAGCCGATCAGCTGGCCGGAGTTCGCGTCCCTGCACCCGTTCGTCCCGGCCCGGCAGGCCCGCGGCTACGCCGAGCTGATCGGCGGCCTGGAATCCGCGCTGGCCAGGATCACCGGCTACGACCGGGTCTCGCTGCAGCCGAACGCCGGCTCCCAGGGCGAACTGGCCGGGTTGCTGGCCATCCGTGCCTACCACCGGTCCCGGCAGGAGCCGGAGCGGACCATCTGCCTGATCCCGGAGTCCGCGCACGGTACCAACGCGGCCAGCGCGGTGCTGGCCGGGCTGCGGGTGGTGGTGGTCAAGTGCGGCTCTGACGGCGCCATCGACGTTGGTGACCTGCGGGCCAAGCTGGAGGCGCACGCCGGTCAGGTGGCGGCGATCATGGCCACCTACCCGTCGACCAACGGCGTGTACGAAGAGACCGTGAGCGAGGTCTGCCAGCTGGTGCACGACGCCGGCGGGCAGGTCTACATCGACGGGGCCAACCTCAACGCCCTGGTCGGGCTGGCCACCCCGGTATCGTTCGGCGCCGACGTGTCGCACCTCAACCTGCACAAGACGTTCTGCATCCCGCACGGCGGCGGCGGCCCCGGCGTCGGGCCGGTCGCGGTGCGGGCCCACCTGGCCGAGTTCCTGCCCGGGCACGAGGTCGGACTGGTGGGGCCGGTCGCGGCGGCGCCGTTCGGCTCGGCCGGGATCCTGCCCATCTCCTGGGCCTACATCGCGATGATGGGCGCGGACGGGCTGCGGCGCGCCACCCAGGTCGCCGTGCTGGCCGCCAACTACGTGGCCCGCCAGCTCAGCCCGTATTTCCCCGTGCTCTACACGGGGCGCGAGGGCCTGGTCGCGCACGAATGCGTGCTGGATCTGCGGCCGATCACGGCCCGTACCGGGATCACCGTCGAGGACGTGGCCAAGCGACTGGTCGACTACGGGTTCCACGCCCCGACGATGTCGTTCCCGGTGGCGGGCACGCTGATGGTCGAACCCACTGAGAGCGAGGACCTGACCGAGCTGGACCGGTTCTGCGAGGCCATGGTCAGCATCCGGCGTGAGATCGAGCGGGTCGAGGACGGCGAGTACGACCGGGATGACAACCCGCTCAGGAACGCCCCGCACACGGCCGAGATGCTGCTGACGGCGGAGTGGAAGCACCCCTACGAGCGGGCCGAGGCCGCCTACCCGGTCGCCGGGAACCGGCGGGGCAAATACTGGCCCCCGGTCCGGCGCATCGACCAGGCCTACGGCGACCGCAACCTGGTGTGCGCCTGCCCGCCCCCAGAGGCATTCGAGTAGCCGGGCCGGCGTCCGCCCGGACTCAGGGCTACGATCAGGATCAATGAGCACGGCAGAGGCGCCGGCGGGCGCTACCCATCAGCCAGTCCCGGTCCCGGAAGCCGCCATCCATACCGAGGACCTGACCAAGATTTACGCCGCGGCCGACTTCACCGCAGTCGACCGGCTAAATCTCGACGTCCGGGCCGGGGAGATCCTGGGCCTGCTGGGCCCGAACGGGGCGGGCAAAACGACCACCGCGGGCATGCTGACCACACGCGTCGTGCCGACGTCCGGGCGGGCGTTCATCTCTGGCGTGGACGTGGTGGCCCATCCTGCGCTGGCCAAGCAGCTCAGCGGCATCGTTTCCCAGCAGAACACCCTGGACCGCCAGCTCACCGTGTGGGAGAACCTGTACTTCCACGGACGGTTGTTCGGGATGGGGGCGAAGGTCTCCCGCCAGACCGCCGATAAGCTGCTGGAGCAGTTCCAGCTGTCGAAATGGGCCAAGGCGTCGGTGTACGCCCTGTCGGGGGGAATGGCGCAGCGGCTGATGGTGGCGCGGGCCATCTTCCACCGCCCGGCCGTGCTGTTCCTCGACGAGCCGACCGCCGGGCTCGATCCGCAGAGCCGTCTCGCGCTGTGGGACCTGCTGCGCGAACTGCATGGCCAGGGCCAGACCATCCTGCTGACGACCCACTACATGGAAGAGGCCGACCAGCTCTGCGAGCGGGTCGCCATCATGGACCACGGCAAGATTCTGGCCCTGGACAGCCCGGAGGCCCTCAGGCAGCGTGTCGGCGCCGACACGGTGGTCACGGTCAGGGCCCCCGGCGACACCGAACGGCTGGCCAGGCTGTTCAGCGAGGACGTGGCCGGCGTCACCCGCTCGCGCCTGGTGGACGGCGGAGTCGAACTGCACATGCAGGCCGGTGACCGGCTGATCCCGCGAATCGTGCTCGCCGCGGAGCGGGGCGGCTTTGACCTGAACGACGTGTCAGTGGCCGAGCCGAGCCTGGAGACCGTGTTCATCAACCTCACCGGCCGGGAGTTGCGCGACTGATGACCACGTCTGTAACACCGGAGGTGCCGGTCCAGCGGATCGGCGGCGGCCCGACCCGCTCGGTGGCCGCCGCGAGCTGGACCGCGCTGGGCGCGCTCATGCTGCGCGACCTGGTGGTCCTGCGTAAGCATTTCTGGGAGTTCGTGCTCCGCACGGTGATTCAGCCGTTCCTGCTCTGCTTCGTCTTTCTTTTCGTCTTCCCGAAGATCGGCCAGGGCATCGGTGGCGGCCATGGCACCGCCGCGGAATCCGCGTTCGCGACGATTCTCGTGCCCGGGGTGGTCGGGATCTCGGTCATGTTCCAGGGCGTGCAGTCGATCGCTCTGGCCATGGCCCAGGAATTTGGTTTTACCCGGGAGATCGAAGACCGGGTGCAGGCCCCCTGCCCGATCTGGCTGGTAGCCATGGCCAAAGTACTGTCCGGCGCGGCCCAGGGCATCCTGTCGGCCGCCATCGTGCTCCCGATCGCCTCGGTGGTGCACGCACCGGGCGTAGCGGCGCACCTGTCGCTGCACTGGTGGATCATCGTGACGTTCGTTCCGCTGGCCGCCATCGCCATGGCCGGTCTCGGGCTCGTCCTGGGCACCAGCTTCGAGCCCCGTAACATCGGGCTGATGTTCGGCTTCGTCATCCTGCCGATCACCTTTCTCGGTGGCACCTACTATTCGTGGACCAAGCTGGCCCCGGTGACCGTGGGCGGCTGGCACTGGCTGCAGACGCTGGTGCTCATCAATCCCCTCATCTACGTGAACGAAGGCATGCGGGCCGCGTTCACGCTGGCGCCCCATATGCAGCTGTACGTCATCTACCCCGTGGTGCTCGCCTTCGGTGCCGGTTTCCTCGCCCTCGGGCTGCGTAACTTCCGCCGCCGCGTGCTCTCGTGAGAATCGGGTAACACGCCGCCGGGCCCCGTATGGCGGAGTGCCCCGATGCCCTTTAGTCTTCCGGGCATGACTGCCGAAGGGCCGGAGCCGCCCGGCGCATCCGTGGAGACGCCTGCGCCGGAAGAGACCGGGGAACGACTGGCCGCGCCGGCCGACCGGCTGGCGACGGGCCCGGACGGCACTGACCCGGCCAGCCACGTCGCCGAGGGCATGGGTTACCTCGACCAGGCCATCGCCGCGTTCTCGCGCGGCTGCGAGTCCGGGGACGCTGACCTCGTGCCGCTGGCCGTCGAGCTGCTGGCCCGGACCCTCCCGCTGCGCGGCCGCGACAACGACGCGGCCCTGGTCTGGCAGCGTGGCCTGGAGGATCCCGAACCGGTGGTCAGCGCAGCCGTGCGGACCCGGCTCCGCCGGGCCTTCGGGGACGATGAGGTCCCCGCGGACGCAGGCGGCGCCCCGCCCGCCTGGTGGGAGAACTTCGTCGAGTCGGCCGTGCTCTACGGGACGCTGCCGCTGCTGGCCAACGAGCTCTTCGGTGCCCTGGACCAGATGTACTCGCTGGCCGCTCTCCCGCTCGTGCAGGGCGGCGGCCGCGCCCGCGACCTGCGCGAGATCCTGCTCAGCGCCGTCCGCGTCCCGAGCGAGTACGCATGGGGCCCGGACCTGCACGAGAGCTTTCACGCCCGCCTCCGTGACGCCATGGGCGCGGACGCGGACGTGCTCCCCCCGAACTGGCCAGATGACTGACGCCAGTTCTTAACAGCCGATTACAGGCGGCCCGGCTGGGTGACGGATGACGGCCTGCACCCGTACCAATAGGTGTCAGCCAGTCCGTGACCCGACCGATGCCAAGGAGCGCTGTGCTCGGCGTTGAACGACGACCTGCCCCGGTTGCGTCCCGCCCGCTGCGGGGCGCGACCGGGAGGGCAGCCGGCCCCACGGCCCGGCTGCGGGCGGCCCCTCCGCTCGTGCTGTCCGTCATCGGGGCCGGCCTGCTGGCCGTGGTCGCCCTGTGGTGGTCGGGCACGCCGTCCATCCACGGCCTGGGCGGCTATCTGACCGGAGCGGGCCGCATTCTCGGCCTGATGGCCGGCTACGGCGTCGTGGTCCTGGTCGTGCTGATGGCCCGGCTGCCGCCGCTGGAGCGCGGCGTCGGCGGCGACCGGCTGGCCCGCTGGCACGCGATGGGCGGCCGGTACACGGTCACGATCATCGTCGCCCACGCGCTGCTCATCACCTGGGGTTACGCGGTCACCGCGCACGAGGGGCTGATCACGGAGGCGGGCACGCTGCTGACTTCGTACCCGGACGTGCTGATGGCCACCGTGGCCGCCCTGATGCTGGTCGGCATCGGCCTGGTGTCCGCCCGCGCGGCGCGCCGCCACCTGGCCTACGAGACCTGGTACTACCTGCACTTCTACACGTACCTGGCCATCGGGCTGGCGTTCAGCCATCAGTTCGCGGACGGCAACTCGTTCGCTGGGGACCTCCAGGCCCGGGTCGCCTGGTCCGCGCTGTACGTACTGGTCGCGGCGCTGGTCATCTGGTACCGGGTGGTGAGCCCGCTGCGGGACGCGGTGCGCCACCGGTTCCGGGTGGTGGGGGTCCGCCGGGAGTCCGCTGACGTGGTGTCGGTCTACATCGGCGGCCGGTACCTCGACGAGCTGCAGGCCGAGCCCGGGCAGTTCTTCCGCTGGCGTTTCCTGACCCGGGACCAGTGGTGGTCCTCGCACCCGTACTCGCTGTCGGCGCTGCCCCGGCCGGACGTCATGCGCATCACGGTCAAGGACCGCGGCGACCACAGCCGGGGACTCAGCCAGCTTCGCGCGGGCACCCGGGTCATGGCCGAAGGCCCGTTCGGGGCGTTCATCCCGGAGCGGACCGGCCGCCGGGTGCTGTTGCTGGCGGGCGGGGTCGGCATCACCCCGTTGCGGGCCATGTTCGCCACGCTGCCCCCGCCGGTGACCCTCATCTACCGGGCCAGCGGTCCGGGGGACGTGGTGTTCGGCGACGAGCTGGACGCCATCGCCCGCGACCGCGGCGCCACCGTGCACTACCTGCTGGGCTCGCGCGACCGCCTCGGCACGGACCCGCTGAACGCCGGGCAGCTGGACCGCCTGGTGCCCGGCCTGCACCGGTACGACGTCTACGTGTGCGGGCCCGCCGGCATGACCAGCTCCGCCCTGGCCGCGCTGCGGGCGGCCGGGGTGCCGCGGCGGCGGATCCACCACGAATCCTTCGAGTTCTAGGCCGTCTTCGTCCCGACCCGGATTTCCGCGATCCGTCCCGGGTCCACGCACCGATCGGAGAATCCTCATGCGCCGGGCAGTCCTGGCCTTCGGCAGCACCGTCGCCGGCCTGATCTTGTTGCTGTCGTTCCGCTCGCACACGGCGTCCACCGCGTCGGCGGGCATCACCGCCGCGGGTACCAGCCCGAGCCCGGCGGCGACCGGGAACGGTTCGCCCACCACCATGCCGAGGTCCGCGCCCGCCAGCGCGGCTGCGGGAGGCGGCGCTGCGGGCGGCAAGGTCGTCACCGGCGACGTGATCAACGGCCCGTACGGCCCGTCCCAGGTGGCGATTACGCTGGCTGGCGGCAAGATCACCAAAGTCACGGTCCTGCAGCACACCGACGACGGCCTGAACAGCCAGCAGATCGACGGCAACGCGCTGCCCAAGCTGGCCGCCGAGACGCTGGCCGCCCAGAGTGCCCGGATCGACGCCGTGTCCGGGGCCAGCTACACCAGCGCCGGGTACGTCAAGTCGCTGCAGAGCGCGCTCGACAAGGCCATGGCCTGATGAGAGCGCTAACGGTGGCCCCCGCGGCCACGCCCCGGGATCAGCGGCTGCGGCACGCCGAACCGGTCATGGGCACGGTGTTCTCCTTCGACGTGCCGGCCGCCGCCGGGGCGGTGCTGCCCGCCGTACTGCGCTGGCTGCACTGGGTCGACGCGACGTTCTCGACCTACCGCGAGGACAGCGACGTCAGCCGGTTCGGCCGGGGCGAGGCCGGGCTGAGCGCCTGCGCGCCGGAACTGGCCGAGGTGATCGGGGCGTGCGCGGCCATCCGCGACGCATCCGGCGGCTACTTCACCGACCGCCCGGGTGGCCGGTTCGACCCCTCCGGCCTGGTCAAAGGATGGTCGATCGAGCATGCGGCCATCATGCTGACCGCGGTCGGCCAGCTCAGCCACAGCGTCAACGGCGCCGGCGACGTACAGTGCACCGGCGAGCCGGAACCAGGACGGCCGTGGCGAATCGGGATCGCCGATCCGCTCGCCCCGCGGACCCTGGCCGCCGTGGTGTCCGGGCGGGACTTCGCCGTGGCCACCTCAGGG
>DASWVA010000394.1:0-1871 GCA_036401415.1 Streptosporangiaceae bacterium | reverse complement strand
GGCGACCAGATGTTCTACATTGACACCCCCACCCACCGGGTCGACGTCTTTGACTACGACGCCGCCACGGGCACACCGTCCGGCCGCCGGCCGCTCGTGCACGTCGACCCCGGTCGCGGCGCCCCCGACGGGATGGCCCTGGACGCCGAAGGCGGGATGTGGGTGGCCATCCACCGCGGCCACGCCGTGCACCGCTACCTGCCCGACGGCACCCTGGACACCGTCGTAGAAGTGCCGCCCGCCCAGGTCACCGCCTGTGCCTTCGGCGGTCCCGGCCTAGACGAGCTGTACATCACCACCTCGCGCGAAAACCTTCCCGACGGGGAGGATCCCCTGGCCGGGGCGTTGTTCCGCGTCAAGCCCGGCGTCCGTGGCCTGCCGCTCGGCACGTTCGCCGGCTGAGTCAGGACCGCGATGACCGGGCGTGACGGGCGTGCGCGGCCCGCGGGTCACCGGAGCGCGGCACCGGTGCGGGGTGAGAGGTGCCGGGCGCCGGGTGGCGGGCGAGCCATCCGCCCGCCGGGGCGGCGGGCCCGGCTGAGTCCAGCGGCCGGCTGGCCGCGAAGCGGAACGGGGCGTGGTGCCCGGCGATGACGGCGGCCAGCCCGAGCAGGGACCAGGCGATCAGCACGACGAGGTGGCCGCCGGCGCCGTGACCGTTGAAGTAGGCGGTGCTGCGGAGCAGGCTGGCCCCCGCACCCGGTGGCAGCCACTGGCCGATGTGGCTGACCGCGGCCGGCAGCAGCTGCGGCGCCGAAGTGACGCCGGAGAACGGGTTGCCGATGAAGATCATCAGGGCCGCGCCCAGGCCGAGGCCGGGCGGTCCGATCAGGGCGATCAGGCCGGTGGTGGGGGCGCTGACCGCCAGCACGGTGAGCGCCATCGCCGCCCAGCTGGCGGTGCCGCCGTGCGGCAGCGCGCCCAGGAAGCCTTCGGTGATCGAGATGGCACCCAGGCCCGCGGTAGCCGACACCGCGACCAGGGACAGGATCTGCCGCCAGGCAGGGCGGAACCGCAGCAGCATGGCCACGATCGCGGCGGCGATGATGCTGCAGATGGTCAGCGGCAGCAGCGCCGAGCTCAGCACCAGGCCGCGCGGGTCGCTGCGGGAAATCGGGACCACGTCCACCACGGTGACCGGGGGCGCCGGAGCCCGGCCGGCGGCCGCGGCGTGCTGGGCCAGCTGGTCGCCGGTGCTGGTCAGCAGCTGGGCCACGGCCGGGCTGGCCGCGCTCGCCTCGAGCACGGTGACGTGCCCGGACGTGATCTGGAAGGCGCCGTAGACGTCGCGGTCCTTGACGCCGGCGCGGGCGGCGGCCGGGTCGGCGTACCGGGAGAAGCCGAAGCCGCCCGGCTCGGCCCGGGTCAGCGCGGCCACCGCCTGCTGGCTGGCTGCGCTGGTGCCGACGATGCCCACGGGCAGGCTGCGCGGCGCCAGCCGGGCGCTGGGCCAGGCGAACGCCAGCACCGCCAGCACGATCATCAGCGGCAGCACCACCGCGACGATGACCAGCTGGCGCCACCAGGGGTGCCTCGCCAATGGATTGCGCACTGTTTTCGCCTCCCGGCCGCGGCTGATCGCCAGCTCTGGGGATCAGCCGCGGTCTCACCCGGACCAATAACAGAGAACGAACGTTCCCTTAAATTAGTGTGCTGCAGCCCGCGTCAAAAGTAAAGACGAGCGTTCGTTTTTTATAAGATGACAGCATGCCGAAGGTCACCCAGCAGTACCGCGATGCGCGCCGGGACCAGATTCTGAGCGCGGCCCGGCGCTGTTTCCTGCGCGACGGTTTCCACGTCACGTCCATGCAGGACCTGTTCGCCGAGTCCGGCCTGTCCTCGGGGGCGGTCTACCGGTACTTCGCCGGCAA
>DASWVA010000393.1:0-8937 GCA_036401415.1 Streptosporangiaceae bacterium | reverse complement strand
CGGTCAGCTTCAGGCCGTGGTCACGAGCCCAGGGACCGAGGACGGCGGCAATCCCGGCCTCCCAGTCGATGAGCGTGCCGTAACAGTCGAAGCTGAGCGCGTCGAAGTCACCGAAGTCCATGGTCCCCCTCAGGCCGTCGGTCATCAGGCGTCTGGCGTCAGTCCCGGCGCCCGGCGCCCGGCGTCAGTCCCGGCTGGTAGTCGCGGACGGGTCGCCCTTGTCGGCCGCCGGGTGCTCGACCAGGGCCAGGATGCGGCTGGCCATGAACCGGGCCGTACGCACCGGCGTGCCGCTACGAGTCACCTCGCTGACCTCGACCACACCGCGCCGGTTGGCGATGTCGACCCGGCGTCCGGCCCGGGTCGCGACGACCTCGTAGGTCCGCGGGGCCTCGCCTCCCGCGTCGATGACGATCTCGACCCGGTCACCCTTCATACCGCCACCCCGTCCGGGCTCAGGCCGGTGCTGGTCAAGCCGGTGCTGGTCAAGCCGGTGCCGGTCAAGTGAGGGCCGGGAGCCTGGTCAGGGCGTTATCGATCCGGTCCTGCGGGAGCTCGAAGTCGTCCATCTCCCCGGACAGGTAGCGCTGGTAGGCGGCCATGTCGAAGTGCCCGTGCCCGCACAGCGCGGTCAGGATGACCTTTTCCTCGCCGGACTCGGCGCAGCGCCTGGCCTCCTCGATGACCGAAGCCAGCGCGTGCGTGGGCTCCGGCGCCGGGACGATGCCTTCAGCGCGGGCGAACGTGATGCCGGCCTCGAAGCACTCCCGCTGGGGTTTGCTGACCGCTTCGAACAAGCCGAGTTCGTAGGCGTGCGAGAGCAGCGGCGACATCCCGTGGTAGCGCAAACCGCCTGCGTGGATGGGGTCCGGCACGAAGTCGTGGCCCAGGGTGTGCATCTTCAGCAGCGGGGTGAACCCGGCGGTGTCGCCGAAGTCGTAGGCGTACCGGCCGCGAGTGAACGAAGGGGACGCCGTCGGCTCGACCGCACGGAACACCGGGTCGATCCGCCCGGCCAGCTTTTCGCGCAGGAACGGGAAGATCAGGCCGGCAAAGTTCGACCCGCCGCCGGTGCAGCCCACGATCAGGTCGGGCGCGGTCTCGCCGGCCGCGGCGAACTGCTTGAGGGCCTCCTCCCCGATCACCGTCTGGTGCAGCAGCACGTGGTTGAGCACGCTGCCCAGCGCATACCGGGTATCGGGGCTGGCCCCGGCGACCTCGACGGCCTCGCTGATCGCGATGCCGAGGCTTCCTGGCGAGTCCGGGTCGTCGGCCAGTATCTTGCTGCCCGCGGTGGTCTCCCGGCTCGGGCTGGCGTGCACGGTAGCGCCGTAGGTCTCCATCAGTGCGCGGCGGTACGGCTTCTGGTCGTAGGAGGCGCGCACCATCCAGACCTCGCACTCCAGCCCGAACTGGGCGGAGGCGAAGGCCAGCGCGCTCCCCCACTGGCCGGCGCCGGTCTCGGTGGTGAGGCGGCGGGTGCCTTCGACCGCGTTGTAGTACGCCTGGGGCACGGCGGTGTTGGGCTTGTGCGACCCGGCCGGGGACACGCCCTCATATTTGTAGTAGATGCGGGCCGGGGTCTTGAGTGCCTTTTCCAGCCGGTGGGCGCGGAACAGCGGGGTGGGCCGCCAGAGCTTGTAGACGTCGAGGACCTCGTCCGGGATGGCCACGTAAGGATCGGCGGTGACCTCCTGGGCGATCAGCGCCATCGGGAACAGCGGCGCAAGGTCCTGCGGCCCGACCGGCTGCAGGGTGCCCGGATGCAGTGGCGGAGGCGGCGGGGAAGGCAGGTCGGGAACGACGTTGTACCACTGGCGGGGAAGTTCGGACTCGTCGAGGATGATTTTGGTCCGGCTCGTCATGACGCCTCCGCGCAGTATGGGTCAGGCTGGGTAGGACCCGTTCCCGTCCATCCGATCAGAGGGGGGCGGGGTCGGCAACCCTGCGGCGGTCAGGGAACCTGTGAGGACGGTCGGGCAGAGCGGCGGAAGGGGCAGCATTGAAGCTGACGGCGACGGTACTGGACGCACCGGACGCCCGGGGACCGGAGCGATGACCAGGGTGGCGGTGGCCGGCGCGACCGGTCAGGTCGGGCGCTCGGTCGTAGCCGCGCTGCGCGACGCCGGCCACGAGCCGGTCGAGCTGTCCCGGGCCCGCGGCGTCGACGTGCTCACCGGAGACGGGCTGGACGCTGCACTGACCGGTGCCGACGCCGTGATCGACGTGCTCAGCACCGGCGCAGCCGACCCGGACAAGGCGATCGGCTTCTTCACCAGGACTTCGGACCACCTGCTCGCCGCCGGGCGGCGTCACGGTGTGCGGCACCACGTCCTGCTCTCGATCGTCAACGTCGACGCCGTGCCCGACAACGGTCACTATCTCGGCAAGGTCGCCCAGGAGCAGCGGGTCGAGGCCGGCCCGGTGCCCTGGACCATCCTGCGCACGACCCAGTTTCACAGCTTCGCCGAAATGGTCGCCGGGCGGACGGCCCGCCACGGCGTCGCCGCCGTCGCGCCGCTCCTCGTGCAGCCGGTCGATGTCGGTGACGTCGCGCTGGTCCTGGTGGAGCTGGCCCTCGGTGAGCCGCAAGGGCGAACCGCCGACCTGGCCGGCCCGGACACGATGGACCTCGTCGACATGGCTGTGCGCACGCTGGCCGCCCGGGGGGTCGCGACCACCGTCCGGGCCAGCTGGAGCGACAGCCCGTTCGGCGTCTCGATGGCAGGTGAGGTCTTGCTGCCCGGGCCGGGCGCGCGCATCGGCGGCACGTCCTTCACGGCCTGGCTGGCGCGCGGCACTGGCGATCCTCGTGCGCTGGCCTCGGCTTATTTCGAGGCCTGGCAGGCGCGTGATTTCGGCCGGCTGGGCTCGCTGCTGGCCAGTGGGGCGAGGTTCCGCGGACCGCTCGGCACGGCCGATTCCCGGGACGAGTGCGTAGCCGGCCTGCGGGGCATGACCAAGATCATGACGGGGTTGGAGATCACCCGGATGGTGGCCGACGGCCCGGACGTCATGACGTGGTACGACCTGCTGACCCCCGAGGCGCCGCCGACCCCGACGGTCAACTGGATGCACGTCGAGAACGGCCTGATCAGCCGTATCCGGGTGGCCTTCGATCCTCGCGGGCTCCTCGGGTTGAGCTGATCCGGCGGGCACACAGCCCGGAGGCGGCCGGAGGCGGCCCGGCGCGGCCCGGGGGCGGGTCAGGGGCTGCGGCTGGCGGGCTGGCCGGGCAGCGGGCTGTCGAGGGTGAGCCAGCCGCCGGGGTGGGCGAACCGCAGCAGCGCGTCCCCGGTGCCGGTGAGCGTCCAGCCGAGCAGGTGGACGAAGTAGTGGTGGTGCACAAAGCACAGCAGCACCAGGTTGGGCAGGCGGGTTGTGCCGCCACGTTTCCAGGGGCGGATGTGGTGGGCGGTGCACCACGCCGATGGCAGCCCGCAGCCGGGCCAGCGGCAGCCGCGGTCGCGGGCGGCGAGGGCACGGCGCAAGGCCGGGGTCTCGGTCCGGTAGCGGCGGCCGACGTCCAGCGGGAGACCGTCGCGCCAGCGGATGAGGGAGATCTCGGCGCGGCAGGCCAGGGTGAGGATCTGCCGGGCGGTGAGCAACGCCCCGTGCCCGGTGCGGGCCGGCCCGGTCAGCGGGCGGTCCTGGTCACGGTCCTCGGGCTGGCCAGCTGCACCGGCCGGGGTCCCTTCTTCGAGCAGGACGCTCAGGTGGGGCATGGCGCCGTGATGACCGCCCGCGGTGCCGGAGTCCAGGGCGGCCTGGCAGGCGGCGGTCAGGCCGTCCATCCGACGCTGGGCGGCGGTCCGGCGGTCCTCGGCACCACCGGGCGGGCTGAACGCCTCGACGGCAGTCTTGATGATCTCCATGGACAAGGTGTCGCTGCAGGCGCCGCTGAGGGTGCTGACGTCGTCGAGGGTGAGCCCGAAGCTGAGATAGCGGCGCTCGAACCGCTTGCGCTGCCGTTCTTCGACCGCGTCCGGGTCGGCGCGGTAGGTCAGGTCCTCCCCGAGACGGCGCAGCTCGCGAGGGTCCAGACCCGGCGGCGCCCACTTCGGGGCCGGGCCGTCGGCGGGCGGGCCCTCGGTGGGCTGGCGGGCGGCCGGGCCGTCGGGGGGCGAGCCGCCGTCTGCGCCGGTGAGCTTGCTGACGGCCTCGGCCGCGGACCGGGAGCCGGGCAGCCCAGCGGTCGCCGCGGCCAGCATCTCCTCCTCCGCCGCGGCGGCGAGATCGTCGTCACTGATCTGGGCGGTGGCCCGGCTGATCACGTGGGCGGCGTCAAACGACACCTGCCCCTGCGACATTGCCTGGCTGGTGGCCGCCAGGCGCGGCAGCGCCCGCCCGGTCGCCACCAGCTCCCCGGCCCGGCCCGCGGAACGGCCGCAGCCGTGCCTCAGGAACGCCGCCGCCGAGGAATAGCCGGCCTCGGTGTAGGCGCCGGTGCGGTCCACCACCCCCGTCAGCCGGGCCAGTTCCCCCTGCACCTGGTCAGCGAAGGTGGCCAGCTCACGGACCTGGACGAGCAGGTCGCGCGCATCACCGCCTGCGGGGCCGAGGGTGGCCAGCTCGGCCAGCGCCTGGCCCCGGGCGGTACGGCCAGGGGAACACATGTTCGAAGGATTTCATGAGGGTCTGACAGAAAAAGGTAGCGATGCGCCGGGTAATGGGCCGGTCCTCAGAAGACCCGGGTGCCGGGGGCGACGTCGGCGTCGGGGCGCAGGAGGACGACCTCGCCCGCGTCGTCGGGCACACCGAGGACTAGGACCTCGGACATGAAGGTGGCGATCTGGCGGGGCGGGAAGTTCGTGACCGCGATGACCAGGCGGCCCATCAGCTCGTGCGGCGTGTAGCGCGCGGTGATCTGGGCGCTGGACCGCTTCTCCCCCAGCGGGCCGAAGTCGATCAGCAGCCGGTAGGCGGGCTTACGGGCGGCCGGGAACTCCTCGGCTCTGACCACGCGGCCCACGTGCAGTTCGGTGCGGAAGAACTCCTCGGGCGTGGACTGGGTTCCCTGGCTCACCCGAACCCCCAGTTCAGCAGTTGTTCGGCGTCAGTGAAGCTCACCGCGCGCACCGTCGGTGAGCTGTCCAGGACCACCCCGATCAGCGTGCCCGAGCTGCGCTGGTCGGCGAACAGCAGGCAGAAACCGGCCATCAGGGTGGAACCGGTCTTGATGCCGATCATGCCCGGGTACTTGCTGATCAGGTCGTTGGTGGTGTGCCAGATGTAGGCGTGGTGCGCGGGGCCGGCCGGCAGCGCGATCCGGTGCTGGGCGACGATGGCCCGGAACAGCGGGTAGGCCATCGCGGCCCGGCCGATGACCAGCAGGTCGTGCGGGGTCGAATAGGTCGAGTGCTCGGTGGGCAACGGCAGCCCGTCAGCGTTGGAGAAGTGTGTCCGGCCCAGGCCCAGCTGCCGCGCGGCGGCGTTCATCTTGGCCACGAACGCGGTCAGGCCCGGGCCATAGGCGCTGGCCAGCGCGTAGGCGGCGTCACAGCCGGACGGCACCAGCATGGCCTCCAGCAGCTGCTGGGTGGTCAGCGTGTCACCGGCATGCAGGCCCGCGCTGCTGCCATCGTTGGCGCGGGTGTAGCTGATCGCCGCCTGGGACACGGTGACCGGGCGGGTCAGATCCCCGGCCCGGAGGACGACCAGGGCGGTCATGACCTTGGTGATGCTGCCGATGGGGCGCTCGGTGTCCAGGCCGCGGCTCCACAGCAGCTGGCCGGTGCCGTCGTTCTCCAGGGCTGCCCCCGGGGCGTGCACCCCGGACGGCGCAGTGCCGGTGGGCGGTCCCGTCTTCTCCCCGGCCGGGGCGATCCGGACTGACGCGCCGGTGGTGGCGGCCGCAGCCGGACCCGGCTGACCGGGTACGAGCCACCCGGCCAGGATTCCCCCGGCGGCAGCGGCGAGGATGAGACGGCCCGGCAGGCGCATGCGGCTCTCCATCCGTCGTGGGTCCGGCGCCTCAGTTGGTGGTGGTCAGCGCCTCAACATGGTGACAGCGGGAGCACCGGCGGGCAAGCGAAACCACCTATGGCCTGGGGAATTGACCCAGCGGTACGGGCCGGAGCCTCGGGGTAGGGTCGAGGGCGTGAGCGACGAGGGCGACAAGGGCACGTATGTCCGTGACACCAGCTACCTGAACGCGCGGATCACCGCGGACGGCCGGGACGGCTGGCCAGCCGAGCCGGGCCGGTACCGGCTGGCCGTGGCGCGGGCGTGCCCGTGGGCGAACCGGGCGGTGATCGTCCGCCGGCTGCTGGGCCTGGAGCCGGTCATTTCGATGGCGATGGCCGGCCCGGTGCACGACGAGCGGAGCTGGTCGTTCGACCTGGACCCGGGCCACCGGGACCCGGTGCTCGGCATCGAGCGGCTGGGCGAGGCCTACGAGCGGGCCCGGCCCGGCTATGACCGGGGCGTCACCGTGCCCGCCATCGTGGACGTCCCCAGCGGGGCGGTGGTCACCAACGACTACCCGCAGATGACGCTGGACCTTGAGACCGAGTGGACGGCGTACCTCCGGCCGGGCGCGCCCGACCTGTACCCGGAGAAGTACCGCGATGAGATCGACGAGGTGGCGCTGGTCGTCTACAAGGACGTCAATAACGGCGTGTACCAGGCCGGGTTCGCGACGTCGCAGCGGGCGTACGAGGCGGCGTACCGGCGGTTGTTCAAACGGCTGGACTGGCTGAGCGAGCGGCTGGCCAGGCAGCGGTTCCTGGTCGGCGACACGATCACCGAGGCCGACATCCGGCTGTTCACCACGCTGGTCCGGTTCGACCCGGTGTATCACGGCCACTACAAGTGCAACCGCTCCAAGCTGAGTGAGATGCCGGTGCTGTGGGCCTACGCGCGGGACCTGTTCCAGACCCCCGGGTTCGGCGACACGATCGACTTCGTCCAGATCAAGCAGCACTACTACGAGGTGCACCGGACCATCAATCCAACCGGGATCGTGCCGGCCGGCCCGGACCTGCGCAACTGGCTGACGCCACACGGGCGGGAGGAGCTGGGCGGGCGGCCGTTCGGGGACGGGACTCCGCCCGGGCCGCCGCCGGAGTCCGAGCGGGTGCCGCCGGGGCATGGAGCGGAGCCAGTGACGGCCGTGGCCTGAGGGGCCGCTGGGGCTGTCGAGGTTATGGGGCGGACCGGATTTCGAGACGCAGAAATGGTTGGGCCCACGAGCCTGGCGGAGGTCCCGGCCAGGCTCGTGAGCCCGTCTATGTGGCCTTGACGGCCAGTCTGGTTAGGTCCTCAGCCGCCGCTGCTGGCCTTCTGGACGGTGGATATCGTGGATTGCGCCGTGGACAGGGCCGAACTCACCGACGAGGTGCCGGTGATCGCGGACTGGATGGCGGTCCAGATGGCCTGCGACACCTTCGGGTAGTTGGCGCCGTATTCAGCGGTGCGCGCCTGGGAATTCTCGGTCTCCTTGGCGAACACCTGGAAAGCCGGGCTCAGCTTGGTGTACTGGTTGAGCACCGAAATTTTGGTGGGCAGGTAGTACGAATCCGTTGAGAAGTAGGTCATCGTCGCCGGAGCCTGAGTGCCCTTGATCCAGTCCCAGGCGTCGGCCTGCTGCGTCGAGCTGCCCGACTTGCCCAGGTTCCAGGTCTCGCCGCCGAGCGGGGTGATCGCGGTCTGGCCCGCCGACTCGGACGGGATCGGCACCACACCGTAGTCGACGTTGTACTTCATGCCCGCCGCGTTGAGCAGGGGGATGATCCACGGGCCGTTTTCGACCATGGCCGCGGTCTTGTTGGTGAACTGCTGGGCCAGGTCCGGAGACTGACCCCACTGCAGCACGGACTTGGACGACGAATGGTTCTTGACCAGGTTCACCCACACCTGAAGCGAGTTCTTCCAGGCCGCCGAGTTGACGTTGTCCAGCTTGCCGCCCGCGCCCCAGGCCCACGGCTCCAGCTGGAAGGTGGACTGCTCGTCCGCGGTGGCGTCGAAGGCGAAACCGTAAACCTTGCCCGAGGTCAGCGCCTGGGCGTCGGATTCCAGCTGCGTCCAGGTGGCCGGCGGCGACAGGTGCTTGGCCGCGAACATCGCCTTGTTGTAGAACAGGCCGACCGTGTTGGTCCCGATCGGGAAGCAGTACTGCTTGCCCTGGTAGGTGCACTCACTGATGGCGCCCGGCACATAGCCCGCCGTCGTGAAGCCCGGCTCGCTGGCCAGCGGCAGGAGCTGCCCGGTCGCCGCGACCTGCGGGACGTTCGGGTCGTCCAGCATGACGATGTTCGGCAGGTCGCCCGCACTGGCCTCCTGCAGCACCTTGGTGATGAGGTTGGCGAACGGCACGACCTCACGCTTGACCGTGACGCCGGGGTGGGCCGCCTCGAACTGCTTGTTGTACTTGATCACCGCGGTGTTGGTGCCGCCGGTGGTGAAGTAGTCCAGCTCGGTGATAGTGGTCTTGCCACCGCTGCTGGACCCGCCGCCGCTGCCGCCGCTGCCCGAAGAGCTACAGCCCGCCGCGGTCAGCGCGGCCGCGGCCGCGACCGCGCCCACCGCCATGAAGCGCACGCGGCGGCCGCTCCCGCGGCGTCTCCCGTCCCCTTGAGACGGCCACTTTGCCGTAGTCATATGGTCCCTCCTAATTTCCGACCGGGCTGTGGTGCCAGTGAGGCGCTACACCCGGAATTCTCTAGAATTGACGACCGCTGGAAATCCGCGGTCTTATCCCTTGACTGAACCGACGGTCAGCCCGGACGCGATGTAACGCTGGGCCGCCATAAGCAGCACGGCCGCGGGCACGATCCCGACCACGCACAACGCCATGGCCGAACCAATGCTCTGGCTGAATTCGCCAATGTAGGAATAGATACTCAGGGTGAGGGGCTGGAAACTGCTTCCCGACAGCAGAGTGAGGGCGAAGATAAAGTCGCCCCAGCCATTCAGGAACGCGAAGACGGCCACCGT
>DASWVA010000392.1:0-6641 GCA_036401415.1 Streptosporangiaceae bacterium | reverse complement strand
GCCACCACCATCGGGTTGGTGCGCAGCTCCAGACCCTCCTGCTGAGCCCGGTGCAGCACGGCCACGACAGCGCGGTCGTTGCGGTCAACGCCGACGAGCGCGCCCGCGTCGAGGATCAGCGCGCTCACCGGGGGCCTTGCTGGGCCGCCCGGTCAGCGCGTTGCGGGGTCGGCAGGCCCAGCTTACGGCTGGCTTCGGCGAGCTCCTCCCCGGTGAAAGCGCCATGCTCGGCCTGCCAGTCGCCGAGAAACTCGGCCAGCGCCTCAGCCCGCAGCTTGGTGGCCGCCGCCTCGGCCAACCAGGCCGACAGCGGCTGGCCGGCCTTCTCGGCGGCGTGCCGCACCTCATCCCCAAGCCGGACATCGAACGAGATGCTTATTTTATCGACGCTCACGAGGCGATCCTACCGTGGTAGGAACTACCGCGGTAGGAACCAGGCGGTGGAGCGGTCTCTAGCATGGCGGGATGGATACGGAGCGCGAGCTGGACGTGGTGGTGTTCGGGGCGACCGGGTTCGTGGGGCGGCTGGTGGCCGGGTACCTGGCCCAGCACGCGCCCGAGGGGACGCGGATCGGGCTGGCGGGGCGGTCGCAGGCGCGGCTGGCGGAAGTCCGGGCCGGGCTGGACGCCGTCGCGCGGCAGTGGCCGCTGATCGTGGCGGACAGCGGGGACGCCGGTTCGCTGACGGCGCTGGCGCGGTCGGCCCGGGTCGTGGCGACCACGGTCGGGCCCTACGGGCCGCGCGGGCTCTCGCTGGTCGCGGCGTGCGCGGAAGCGGGAACCGACTACGTCGACCTCTCCGGCGAGGTGCTGTTCGAGCGAGCCAGCATCGACCATTACCACGAGGTCGCCGCAGGCACCGGGGCGCGGATCGTGCACGGCGGCGGGTTCGACTCGATCCCGTCCGACCTGGGCGTGCACTTCCTGCACGAGACCGTGCGGGCGGACGGCGGCGGCGACCTGGAAGACACCACGCTGGTGGTGACCCGGCTGCGGGGCGGGTTCAGCGGCGGGACGCTGGCGTCGATCGTGGGGCAGCTGGA
This sequence comes from Streptosporangiaceae bacterium, assembly GCA_036401415.1. GTDB lineage: Bacteria > Actinomycetota > Actinomycetes > Streptosporangiales > Streptosporangiaceae > Bog-532. The sequence continues at coordinate 5,598 of DASWVA010000392.1, read as the reverse complement.
CGAGGTGCGCGCTGATCCCTCGCTCCGGCGGGCGGCGGCGGATCCCTACGCGCTCAGCCCGGACCGGCCGGCCGAACCGGACCTCGGGCGGCAGCGGGACCTGATGACGGTCCGCCACGACTCTGAGCTGGGCATCTGGACCGGGCCGTTCCTGATGGCCAGCATCAACACCCGGGTGGTGCGGCGCAGCAACAGCCTGCTCGACTGGGCGTACGGGCGGAAGTTCCGGTACCGCGAGGTGTCCGGGTACGGCCCCGGGCGGGCCGGGGCACTGCGCGCGGTTGCGGCCACCGCGGCGATGGGAGCGCTGGCGGGCGGGCTGGCCCGCCCGCGGGTACGGCGGCTGGTAATCGGGCGGGTGCTGCCGGGGCCGGGTCAGGGGCCGAGCGAGCGCACCCGGCGGAACGGCCGGTTCCGGATGGAGATACACACCCGGACCTCAGCCGGGCAGCACTACCGGGCCCGGATCGCGGCCCAGGGCGACCCCGGCTACCAGGCCACCGCGGTGATGATGGGCGAGACCGCGCTGGCCCTAGTGCTGGACCGCGACCGGCTGCCCGGCCGGGCCGGGGTGCTGACCCCGGCCACGGCCCTGGGCACCGTGCTCACCGGCCGCCTGCGCGCCGCCGGGATGACCTTCGAGGCGACGCGAGTGGGCGAAGACTAGGGCAGCAGGACGATCTTCCCCAGGAGGTGGCCCTCGGCCAGGCGGCGGTAAGCCTCCTGCACCTGGTCCAGGGGGTAGGCGGCGACGATGGGAACGTCGAGGTCACCGTCCGCGATGAGCTGGGCCAGCTCGGCCAGGGTGGCCGCGCCGGGCACCGCGGCGCCCCCCTCGGCCTTGACCCCGAGCTTTTCCACCGCGTCGAAGCTGACGATGGTGTCCACGCGGGAGGCAGGCACCCCCAGATCGAGGGCCAGCTGGACGTAGTCGCCGCCCACGGTGTCGATGAAGGCGTCCACCTTGCCGCCCGGGACGGCCGCCCGGATGCGGTCCGCTACCCCGTCCCCGTAGGTGACCGGGGTGACACCGTGGTCGCGCAGCCAGCCATGGTTGCGCTCACTGGCCAGGCCGATCACCGTGGCGCCCGCCTGCCGGGCCAGCTGGACCGCGATCGAGCCGACCCCGCCGGCCGCGCCCGCGACGACCACGGTGTCACCGGCGCTCGCACCGACGGCCCGGACCATGGCGACGGCAGTGGTCCCGGCCACCTTCAGCGCGCCGGCGACGTCCCACGGGACCGCGGGCGGCTTCCGGGTCAGGTCCCCGGCCTCCACCACCGCGTACCCGGCCTGGCTGGACCGGGTGTCGACGAAGCCGATCACCTCGTCGCCCGCGGTGAATTCGCTGACGTCCGGGCCGACCCCGGCCACCACGCCGGCCAGGTCGCTGCCCTGGCCGGAGGGGAACGTGGCGGGCCAGCGCTCGGCCAGCAGACCCTCGCGGATCTTGGCCTCGCCGGGGTTGATCCCGGCCGCCTTGACCTGGACCAGCACCTGGCCCGGGCCCGGCTCCGGCCGGGGCACCTCGACGACCTTCAGGACGTCGAGCCCGCCGTAGGTGTCGAATCGCACTGCCTTGGGCATCACAGCCTCCTCCGCGGAACCTGGTCAGCCCCGCCGGTCCGGGGTAACCGCGACGCCGGCCCGCTTATGCCCGGCGGCCGGCGCAATCCGGGTGTACCTGGATCCACCCGGCCCGGTACCGTGCCAGAAAAGGGCGCGGCCGGTTAAGGTTTCGGTGCCGCTCGCGCGGTTCGGACACTGCGTCGTCTCCAGGAGGTCAGTTTCGTGCAGCCCATCGTGCTGGGACCCAACATGCCGGCCATGTTCTACCGTGGCGACGGCCGTATCGACCGGCTGCGCGGCACGACCGGGCACACCGATCGCCCGGAGGACTGGATCGCTTCGGTCACCTCCCGTTTCGGGTTTCAGACCGACGGGAAGACAACGTTGCCAGACGGAGCGCTGCTGGCCGACGCGGTGGCCAGCGACCCCGAGGCGTGGCTCGGGCGCGAGCACGTGGCCAAGTACGGCAGCGACACCGGGCTGCTGGTCAAGCTGCTGGACGCCGGCCAGCGGCTGCCGGTGCACGTGCATCCCGACCGCAGCTTCGCGGCCGAGCACCTGGCCAGCCCGCACGGCAAGACCGAAGCCTGGCTGGTGCTCGAAGCCGAGCCGGAGGCCTCGGTTCAGCTCGGCTTCAACCGCGACGTGACGGCGGACGAGCTGACCGGCTGGGCCCGGGCCCAGGACATCGAGGCCATGCTGGCCGTGACCAACCGCGTGCCGGTCAGCGCCGGGGACACCGTGCTGTGCCCGGCCGGCACCCCGCACTCGATCAGCGAGGGCATCCTGGTCATCGAGCTCCAGGAGCCAGCCGACCTGTCGATCATGCTCGAATGGAGCACGTTCTCGCTGGCCGAGGAGGACGGCACGCTGGGCCTGCCGCTGGAGGAAGCGCTGTCCTGCATCGACCGGCGCGCGTGCCCGCCCGAGCGCCTCAAGGAGCTGCGTGGCCGCCCCCTGAACAGCGGCGTGGGCTCACTGCTGCCGGCCGAGGCGGACGCGTTCTTCGCGGCCGAGCGGGTCGACACCCAGGTCACCCGGCACCTGTCCCAGAGCTACAGCGTGCTGGTGGTCACCGGCGGCAGCGGTCACCTGGCCACCGAGGACGGCTTCTCAGTGGCGGTCGGCAAGGGCAGCACGGTGGCCATCCCCTACTCGGCCGGCCCGGCCGTGCTGTCCGGCGATCTGGAGGGTGTCCGCTGCCTGCCGGGGAGCTGAGGCGCCCCGGGACAGATCAGGGGCAGGCCGAACAGCGGGAACAGCGCCGGGTCGTGGAAAGAGGGGAGCCAGGTCAGCCCGGCCTCGCTGGCGTGGAAGACCTGGATCATGCGGGCGTGGTGGCGGCCGTCGGCCTCGATCCGGTACAGGCCGGCGGCGGGCTGGCCGTTGGCGCTGACCGGGATGGCCCGCCAGCGGCCGGCCTCGGCCCCCCGGTGGAACAGGAACCTCGCGACGGTTTCCCGGCCCCGGAACCACTGCGGGTACGGCGGCATCTCCAGCACGACCTCGTCGGCCAGCAGCTGGGTCAGCGTGGTCACGTCGGCGTCCACGAACGCGGTCACGTATCGGTCGGCCAGTTCCTGCTGCCGGGCGGTCGGCGCGGTGCCCATCCGGTCCGGCCCGGGTGAGGCCTGCTCGAGCCGGGCCCGGGCCCGCTGCAGGGCGCTGTTGACCGCGATCGGGGTGATGCCGAGCAGGCGGGCGACTTCGGCCGCCCGCCAGGCCAGCACGTCCCGGAGGATCAGCACGGCCCGCTGCCGGGCCGGCAGGTGCTGCAGGGCGGCGACGAAGGCCAGCCGGATGCTGTCGCGGTCCGCCACCACCGTGGCCGGGTCCGCGGCGCCGCCCGCGCCTGTCCCCAGCAGAGCGTCGGGGAACGGCTCCAGCCACGCGATCTCCGGCTCTTGCCAGGCGGGAAGCCGTGCGGCCTCGGCCAGCCCGCGGGGATCGCTGAGGTCGGACGGCAGCGGCCGCCGGCTCCGGCTGTCCAGTGCGTTCAGGCAGGCGTTGGTGGCGATCCGGTACAGCCAGGTCCGCAGCGACGCCCGCTCCTCGTCGAAGTCGGCCGAGGACCGCCAGGCTCGCAGCATGGTCTCCTGCACCAGGTCTTCGGCGTCGTGGACCGAGCCGAGCATCCGGTAGCAGTGAGCCAGCAGTTCCCGCCGGAACGGGTCGGTTCGCTCGGCGAAGCCGGGCCGGGCCTGCGCCGCGCGGTGGTCCGTGTCCCGGTCCATGGGGACAGTCTGCGTCATCTCATCCCTCGGTTCCGCTGACATTCTGAAGGACGGGGGCGGGTGCCGCCGGCCCGGCGGGGCTGGCTGGCACCCGGCGCCGGGCCGGGACGAACGCCCCGGCCACCGCTCCGGCCAGCGACAGCCCGGCCGCGACCTCGGCCGCGGGCACGAAGCCGGCGCCGAAGGCCCGTGCCGACGCATAGCTGCCGGTCCCGGTGAACACCGCGGCCAGGACGGCGATGCCCATGGTCCCGCCCAGCTGACGCAGGGTGTTATAGGTGCCCGACGCCTTGCCCAGGTCCGCCGGGGGCACCGCCCCGATCACGCAGTTCTGCCCGGCGGGCATGGCCATCGACACCCCGCAGCCGGCCAGCACCAGCGGGGCGATGATCGCGGCGTAGCCCAGGTGGTCGCGGGCCACGAACGCGATCCAGACGAAGCCGGCGGCCTGGAGGCTCAGCCCGGCCACGATCAGGGGCCGGTCCCCGATCCGGGCCGCGAGCACGCCGGCCACCGGGGCGACCAGCGACAGCGTGACCGTCCACGGCGCGAGCCGCAGGCCAGCCCCGAGCGGGCCGTAATGCCAGGTAGTCTGGAAGTACTGGGCCAGGAAGAACGCGGCGCCGAAGATCGACGCGTACATGGCGAACCCGGCCGCGTTCCCGGCCGCGAAGGCCCGGGACCGGAACAGCCGCATCGGCAGCATGGGCGCCGCAGTGCGCAGTTCCCAGGCCACGAAGGCCGCGCCGCCGACCGCTCCGGCGGCTAGCGCGCCGGCCACCTCAGGGCTCCCCCAGCCGGCCGTGTTACCGCGGACCAGGCCCCAGACCAGCCCCAGCGCGGCCACGGTGACGAGCACGACGCCACCGACGTCGAGCCGGGCCGGGCGGCCCCGGCTCTCGCCGATCTTCCGGGCCGCCAGCGGGATCACGGTCAGCCCGATCGGGACGGTCAGCCAGAAGATCCACGGCCAGGCCAGACCCTGGACGACCGCGCCGCCGATCATCGGGCCGCCCAGGATGGCCAGCCCGGTCACGCCGCTGAAGATGCCCAGCGCCTTGGCCCGCCTGGCGGGCGGGTAGGCCGCCGACAGCAGCGCCATCGCGTGCGGCATGATCATGGCCGAACCCGCGCCCTGGACCGCGCGGGCCGCGATCAGCCAGCCGATCGACGGGGCCAGCGCGCACGCCGCCGACATCACGGTGAACAGGCCGAGCCCGGCCAGGAACAGCCGCCGCCGGCCGAACCGGTCCCCCAGCGCGGACGCGGTCATCAGCAGCACCGCAAAGCTCAGCGTGTAGGCGTTGATGATCCACTCCAGCTCGCCGAGTGAGGCGCCCAGCTGGCGGTGGATGGTGGTCAGCGCGGTGGTCACGACCAGGATGTCCAGGCCGACCATCAGTGACGCCACCGACGTCAGCGCGAGCACCCAGCGCGGTTTCGTGTTCACGATCCCCTCCGGTCCCCGATCCGGCCTCGGGATCCGGCCCCGGGGCGCTCACCAGGTACCTACCGGCGGCGCCCCGGAAACTCATCGGCCCCTTGGCCCGGCGCCCCCGGGCCCTGGGAAGCGGAAGCGGGCAGACTTAGGGGCACATGCTGCACCAAAGTCTGCCCGAACCGGGGGTGCGGTCAGCGGTCGTCGCCGAGGACGGGGGCGGGGAGGGTGCCGGCGTTGTGCTCCAGCAGGCGCCAGTGGCCGCGGCGGGTGCCCAGCACCGACCAGCTGCAGTTGGACAGCGGGCCCATGGTGTCCCACACGTCCCCGGGCAGGCCCAGCAGCCTGCACATGCCG
>DASWVA010000391.1:0-2936 GCA_036401415.1 Streptosporangiaceae bacterium | reverse complement strand
CGGCGGTTATCCGGTGTGGCAGCAGCCGGTCACCGCCCCCGGGCAGCCGGTCACCGGCACGCAGTTCCCGTGGCGGCTGGCCACCGGGACGTTCGCGGGCCCCCAGCCACCCAGCCCCGAGGTGGGGGCGCAGAACTACGGCGGCACCGACCACAGCTGGGAGACCCAGCACGAGGCGTGGAACGGCGGGCGGATGAACGCCTGGTACCACGCCAAGGGTGGCCCGACCACGCTGGGCTACCTCAACCGGCAGGACATCCCTTACCACTACGCGCTGGCCGGCGCCTACACCATCGGCGACGCCTACCACTGCTCAGTGCTCAGTGCCACCGGCCCGAACCGCACCTACCTGTGGAGCAGTTCCTGAACTGGCCGAGTTACCCGGAGACGCTGCAGGCCGCCGGGGTGAGCTGGAAGATCTACCAGGGCACGGACAACTACGGCGACAACGGCGCCGAGTACTTCGCCACCTTCGCCCGCTACGACCCGGAGCAGGGCGGCACCCCCGCGCCCGGCGTGGTCTGGTACGACCACGGTGTGGCCACGGTGCCGGAGCCTTACCCGGCTGAGGACGGCAACGCCGACAACCTGGCCCTGGCCATCCGGCAGGACGTACAGGCGGGCACGCTGCCTCAGGTGTCCTGGGTGGTGACCAACCAGCAGTACTCCGAGCACCCGGACGGCGCTCCGCACGACGGCGCCTACTACATCAGCCAGGTCCTCAAGGCGCTGAACACCGATCCGGATACGTTCAACTCGACGCTCGTCATCATCGACTTCGACGAGAACGACGGCCAGTTCGACCACGTGCCACCGCCGGTGCCGGCCCCCGGCACCCCCGGGGAGTTCTACCTGGAGTCCGCTCTGGCCCCGCAGCCGCTGCCGGTCGGCCTGGGCTTCCGGGTGCCGCTGCTGCTCATCTCGCCGTGGACCCGCGGCGGCTGGGTCACCTCGGAGGTCTCCGACCACACCTCGGTCATCCAGTTCCTGGAGCAGTGGACCACGGCCCTGGGCCAGCCGGCCGTCTGCCCGAACATCAGCGCCTGGCGCCGCAGCGTATGCGGGGACCTGACCAGCGCGTTCGACTTCGAGCACCCGGTGTTCGGCCTGCCGCAGCTGCCCAGCGCGGGCCAGCCCATCGGCGAGCCTGGCGACGCCTACGACCCCGAGCCGGCCACCAACGCCATGCCTGTCCAGGAGCCAGGCACCAGGCGAGCCCGCCCGCTGCCGTACCAGCCCAACGCCAACCTGGCCGGCATCTCCGCCGGCCAGGCCACCCTGTCGTTCAGCAACAGCGGGCCGCACGTCAGCCGGGCCAGCCACTTCGCCGTCTACGACAACTCGGCCACCGGCGGCGATCTCAGCGCCTACCCCGCCACCACCCCGGGTCAGTACACCGTGGCCCCGGCCGCCCACGAGGGCACCACCGTCTCCGCCTCCGTGCCCCTCGCCAGCGGCAGCTACGACCTGACCGTGGTCGGGCCGAACCGGTTCCTGCGCCACTTCACCGGCGATTCAGCCCAGCCCGGCGCCACCGCGCAGGTCACCGCGACCTACCACGCCCCCGGTCACGGCCCCGGCCCCGGTTACAACCCCGGTTACGGCCCCGGCCCCGGCCAGCCGGTGCTGGCGCTGGTGCTGGCCAACGGCGGTCACGACGCGGTGACGTTCACCGTCACCGCCAACCACTACGGGCGGCACGCGGACCGTTGCTACCAGGTGCCCGCGCACGGGAGCGCCACCCACCTGGCCAACCCGATCGCGTCCAGCGACGGCTGGTACGACCTGTCCGTCACGGTCAGCGGCGATCGCACCTGGTCACGCCGGTACGTCGGCCACCTGGAGAATGGCCAGCCCAGCGTCACCGGCTGAGGGCGGGCGGGGCGGCGGCGGGGCGGGGGCACGGCGGGCTGCTCACGGTGCCGACCGGCCGACTCCCGCTCTTCGAGCTCCCGCTCTTTCGAGGCGACCATGATCGCCAACGACGTGGGTCGGGCGCCCAGTTGCTCCGGCTGACTCAGGTCGTGAGCGGCCACGAGCTCCGGGCCGGCGCTCAGTAGGCGCCGAGGCTGGTTTCGAGCAGATCTACTTTCTCGAAGGTCGGCGGAGCGGCGAAAACGGACGCATATTTCCTCGCCAGCTGAGGGCCGCCTGAGGCCAGCAGGGCGTCTCGGTCCTGCGCGTCAGCGAAGGCCGCGAAAGCGCCGTAGCTCGTGTCGCTCAGACGGAAGGCGAACCAGACCGTGGTGGGCGGCTGAGCCTGGGCCAGCGGCAGGCCTTCGTGGAAGAAACTGGCCATTTCCGCCTCGGATCCGGGCCTGGCCTCAAATCTGGCCAGCACTCCAACGGTAACCATCGCTGCTCCTTTTCCGGTCAGCAGAGGACCGGCGCGAAGGGTCGCCGGATGACTCCATCTTTACCAGGTTGTCTCGGTCAGCCCCGGGAACAGCGGATCGGTGCAGGCAGCTCGGCGAGGCCATCCACGTATCGCAGACCCGCGCATCAGAACGGACGGTGATGCACGAGACAGGTGGTCAACGAGGCGATTCCAGTCACGCCGTAACCTCCGCGACTGATCCCGGCCACAAGCGATTGATCCATGATCTTTCGAGAATGATAGCGATTTCTCTGGAGAATTACCAGACTATTCGATATTGTATTCGAGATGGCCATAGTGGACCTGAGGCGGTGAGTGGCAATGACGGGAATGACCTCCGGGCCGGGCAGCGGCCCCGGCAACGGTTCACCACCACTGGGCGCCTTGCGGCCAACCAGGTATCTGGGCCCGGGGTCGTCCTGCCCGCCCGAGTACGCCGGCATCCCGGTCCGGGAGCTTTTCGCCCAGATCGACGCGGCCCGGCAGGAGCGTGCCACTGCGGCGGCGGCGGAGAGCCTGGCGGCGGGTTTCCGTCCGCGCATCCCGTCCCTCCCGCGAA
>DASWVA010000390.1:0-9936 GCA_036401415.1 Streptosporangiaceae bacterium | reverse complement strand
AGCAGGTCGAGGATGACCTTCCACTCGTCCGCGTCGTCCTCGGCCGCGGACGGCACGCCGCCGGCCTGCTCGTACTCGGCACCCTTGTGCACCAGCAGGGTCGCGTCGCCGCCGTCGTCCAGCAGCATGTTCGGGCCAGTGGGCCCGTCAGCGCCGGGCCAGGTCAGGGCCTGGTTCGTGCACCACCAGTACTCCTGCAGGCTCTCGCCCTTCCAGGCGAACACCGGGACGCCCTTGGGGTCCTCCGGGGTGCCGTCCGGGCCGACCGCGACCGCGGCGGCCGCGTGGTCCTGGGTGGAGAAGATGTTGCAGCTGGCCCACCGGACGTCGGCGCCGAGCGCGGTGAGCGTCTCGATGAGCACGGCCGTCTGAATGGTCATGTGCAGTGAGCCGGTGATCCTCGCGCCACGCAGCGGCTGCTTCTCGGCGTACTCGGCGCGGGTCGCCATCAGGCCGGGCATCTCGTGCTCGGCCAGGTTGATCTCCTTGCGGCCGAACTCGGCCAGCGACAGATCGGCGACCTTGTACGGAAGCGGTGCGGTGGACAATACGTCTCCTCGTTGTTTCGTCTTGCCTGGGTGCCACCCGCCCCCCTGAGCCGGCGCACGTTATCGACGGTACGGGATGCGAGGGGTTCGCGCATCGTTACGGGCCCGTTTTTGACAAAAGAATGTTAGCTTTGGCTCATGCGTATCTCGGAAGCCGCCCAGAGGCTGGGCATGTCCCCCCGGATGCTGCGTTACCGGGAGGATCTGGGCCTGCTCCCCCGGGTCCGCGGCAGCGGGCACGGGCCGGGCCGCGGGCCGCAGCACCGGCAGTTCAGCGACACGGATCTGCGCGCGGTGGCGGCCAGCCTCCAGCTGGAGCGGCGCTACCAGGTCAGCCCGGCGGCCCTGGCCTTCGGCCTGCGGGTGCTGTCCGAGCCGGGCGTGCGCGCGGCGGTCGCCGACCTCAGCCGCCGGCTGGGCCGCCTGCCGGAGCAGCCCGGCCGGGCCCTGGACTTCGAGCAGGAGCGGGCCCTGCGCCTGCTCGGCCGGGTCCCCCCGATCCAGTTAGGGGGCGCTGCTGTCCTGGTCGGGTGGTTGAGGGAGGGGAAGAGGGCCGGTGCCGCGCGGGTAGTCCGGTCCGGTGTAGTCGCCCGAGGCGCGCTGCACGGTGCGGATGGACGGGTCGGTGCCGTCGATCCTGGACTCCTGGTACAGGTCCGGCTCCAGGTAGATGACGTGGGCCATGGGCAGGGCCCGGCGGACCCGGCTCTCGGCGGCGTCGATGCCGCGCACGATGGTCTGCGCGGTGTCGGCGGCCCGGACCGCGATCTTGGCCGCGACCATGAGCGAGTCCGGGCTTATGTGCACCGTGCGCAGGTGGATGACCCGTTCCACCTCGGGACCGTCCTCCAGCGCCGCCACGATCGTCTTCTCCGCCTCGTCACTGGCCGACTCGCCGATGAGCAGGCTCTTGGTCTCCCGGGCCACCACGACCGCGACGACGGCCAGCAGTACGCCGATGGCCACCGATCCGCCGCCGTCCCAGCGCTCGTTGCCGGTGAGCACGGACAGGCCGACCCCGACAAACGCGAACACCAGGCCCAGCAGGGCAGCCGTGTCCTCCAGCAGGGTCACGATCAGGTCGGGTTCCTTGACCCGCCTGATGAACGTGAGCCAGCTGCGCCCGCGCCGGAGCCGGCTCGACTCCTTGACCGAGACCCGCAGCGACGAGCCTTCCAGGACCGCCGACACGGCCAGCACCCCGAACGCGACCCACGGGGTGGTCAGCGGCTCCGGCTGCAGGATCTTGTGGATGCCGTCGTAGACGGAGTACGCGCCGCCGACCGCGAACAGCACCACGGACACCAGGAAGCCGTAGAGGTACCGCTCCCGGCCGTACCCGAACGGGTGCTCTTCGGTCTCCGCGCGCGAAGCCCGGTTGCGGCCCACCAGCAGCAGGACCTGGTCACTGCAGTCGGCCAGTGAGTGGACGAACTCGGCCAGCAGCGACGCCGAGCCGGTGATCAGGAACGCGGCCAGCTTGATGACGGCGATGCCGACGTTGGCGCCCAGCGCGGCCAGCACCGCGACCAGGCTGCCGGACCGCGGCTTCTTCTGGCCCGGCTGCTCAGACGGCCCGCCGGACGGCCCGTCCGGTGGCCCGTCCGGCTGGTTGCTGACGGAGCCCGGGCGGGCGCCCTCGCGCGGCTGCTCGTGAGTCTTGATGCCGGCTTCCTTCCTGGGCGGACTCAGGAAATCCGCTCCTTCAGCTCCTGGATGACGTGGATCGGCGTCGGGTCCACACCGGTGGCAATGCCCAGGTAGACGGTGGCGTAATCGATGAGCGGGACGACACTGGCGAACCGCAGCAGCGGGTGCTCCCCCGGCATCGCCAGCTCGGTGACGCGGATACCGCGGTCGGTGGCCAGCTCGGCCGACGCGGCCCGCCGGCGGGCCACCTGCGGGTGCTCGGCCGGGTCGGCCAGCAGCACCAGGCGCAGCGGGAAACCGGACCCGGCGTCCAGGGCCGCGCCGGGTGCGAACGGGCCGTCGAACGCCACCACCTGGTTGTGGTTGGCCTCCGGCAGCTCGCCGGGGATGCCGGGGTACTTGGCGTTCTCGTTAAGCTGGGCCGCGAACCGCCGGGCCGCCACGGCGGCCAGCGGCGAGCTGCCCCAGATCATCGGCAGCGTGCCCATCAGGTCTAGGGCCAGCGACTTGCCCGGGTTGACGAAGGACTCGCTGGTCGGGCGGCACCGGAACGCGATCTCCTCCAGGGCGGCCGCGGTCTGCTCGTACACCTCCGCGCCCACCTCGATGAGACCGGCCTGCTCGGCCACGACGATCAGCGGGATGGCCAGCGCCCACAGCGTCGACCGTGGCATCCCGGCTGAGGTCACGGGCACGAACGGCGCCCGGGCCTGGGTGGCGATGGCCTCCAGCGGCGACCCGGCCGCCCCCACCCCGACCAGGTGGCAGCGGCGGCGGGCCGCTTCGGTGGCGACGGCCAGCGTCTCCTCGGTGGAGCCGGAGCAGGACACCGCCAGGACCAGGTCGGCAGCGCCGACCCAGCCGGGGAGCTCATAGTCGTGCGTGGTGATGATCTGCGTGGGCGCGGCCGAGCCGACCAGCGCGGCCAGGATGTCGCCGGCGATGCCGGAGCCACCCATGCCGGTCACCACGATGGCGCGCGGCCGCGCGGCCGCGACCGGGGACAGGTCGACCTCGGAACAGGCGCGCACGGCCGTCCGGACCTGGGCCGCGGACGACGCCACCTGGCGCAGCATGCCGCCGGGGTCGGCCGCCTCAACCAGCTGAGCGTCATCCAGCCGGTCGGAGGCGAACTCGTCGGCCAGGCCGTCGTCGTCGAGCCCGTTCAGGTCACCGCCGGAACTCAAGCCGTGTCCCCCGCGGCGTCTGCCGCTGGGGCCTTGGGATCACGGGCCTCGTCCACCAGCAGGACGGGGATGTCGTCGCGCACCGGGTAGGCCTTGCCGCAGTCGCCGGTGCAGACGAGCTCACTGGCCTCCTCGTCGGCCCGCAGGGCCCCGTGGCAGTTCGGGCAGGCCAGGATGTCGAGCAGCCAGTCGTCGAGCTTCACGCCGTTGTTTCCTCTCTGCCAGCGCCACGGACCATCGACAGGACCTCGTCGCGCAGTGATTCCATAGTGGCCTGGTCGGCCGCCTCGACGTTGAGCCGCAGCAGCGGCTCGGTGTTGGACGGCCGGAGATTGAACCACCAGTCCGGGGCCTGAACGGTCAGCCCGTCCAGTTCGTCGCTGGTCACCTGCGGCCGCGCGGTGTAGATCTCGCGGACCCGGGCGGTGACGCCGGCCTGGTCGGCCACCTCACTGTTGATCTCGCCGCTCGCGGCGTACCGGGCGAAACGCTCCAGCAGCGGCGACAGCGGGCCGTCCTGGTAACCCAGCGCGGCCAGCACGTGCAGTGCGGCCAGCATGCCGCTGTCGGCGAACCAGAAATCCCGGAAGTAGAAGTGACCCGAGTGCTCACCACCGAAGACCGCATTGGTCCGGGCCATCTCGGCCTTGATGTAGGAGTGCCCGACCCGGGTCCGCACCGGGGTGCCGCCGTGCTCGGCGATGATCTCCGGGACCGCCCGGGAGGTGATCAGGTTGTGGATGACGGTGGCGCCGGGCTCGTGGGCCAGTTCCCGGCTGGCGATCAGCGCGGTCAGTACCGACGGGGAGACGATCTCGCCGCGCTCGTCGACCACGAAGCAGCGGTCGGCGTCCCCGTCGAAGGCCAGCCCGAGGTCCGCGCCGGTTTCGGGGACCTTGCGCTGGAGATCCCGCAGGTTGGCCGGGTCGATCGGGTTGGCTTCGTGGTTCGGGAACGTCCCGTCCAGCTCGAAGTACATCGGCACCAGGTCGATGGGCAGGTCCTCGAACACCCGGGGGACGGTGTGCCCGGCCATGCCGTTGCCCGCGTCGACCACGACCTTCAGCGGCCGGATGGCGGACAGGTCGACCAGCTTCTTCAGGTGCCCGGCGTACCGGCCGAGCAGGTCGCACGGCACGATCTGGCCAGGCGCCGCACCGCTGGCGGGCACCCCCGACTCCACCATGGCCCGCAGCTGCACCAGGCCGGTCTCCGCGCCGACCGGCCTGGCGCCCGCCCGGCACAGCTTGATGCCGTTGTACCGGGCCGGGTTGTGGCTGGCGGTGATCATCGCGCCGGGGATGTCGAGGTCGCCGCTGGCGTAGTAGAGCATGTCGGTGGAGCCCAGGCCGGCCGCGATGACGTCGGCCCCCTGGGAGGTGACGCCCCGGCCGAAGGCCGCCGCCAGCGGCGCCGACGACGTGCGCATGTCGTGCACGGTCACGATCCGGCTCGCGCCGGTCAGCCGGGCGAAGGCGGCCCCGGCCGTCTCGGCCACGCGCTCGTCCAGGTCGTCGGGCACGACACCCCGGATGTCGTACGCCTTGAAGATCTGCGCCATGGGGCCCGAGCCTACCGGGTGGGCCGGTGCTCAGGTCGTAGGCTGCCGGCCCACCGTTTCGGTGGGCGGCTGGGGCTCCCCCGGGGCCGAGCGGACCACCCTCAGGTGCCGCCGCCGGCCGACCTCCACGCCCTGCCCGACCGGCTCGGTTCCCGGCGGGCGCTGGCGCTGCGGCGGGCGCTGCTGCTGGGACACCTCGCGGACGGCGTTGGCCAGGGCCTCCAGGTCGTCCACGCTCTGCTGGGCGGGGTCGCCCGGGAGCCGGACCACGTCCCAGCCCCGCGGCACGGTGAGGCGCTCGGCGTGCTTGGCGCACAGGTCGTAGCAGTGCGGCTCGACGTACGCAGCCAGCGGGCCCAGCACCGCGGTCGAGTCACGGTAGACGTACGTGAGCGTGTAGACGGGGGGCTGCCTGCATGCGGTGCGCGAGCAGCAACGCGAACTCACCGACCACCTCACTCACCTGATTATCTCCGGGCGCGCGGACCCGGCACACCCGTTGACGGTAGCTGGCCGGGGTCGGTAACGCCACCACCCGGGGCACTCTTCACGATCGTGTCTTCGCGCCCGTCCCCGGCGGGAGATACGCTCGGTGACTGTGCAGGCCGAACCAAGAAGTTCCGCGGCCGCCCCGCGCCGGGTCCGGCGCCGGGACCGGCACGGGCGCGGCCTGCGCGGCCGGCTCGTCCCGACCGATGTCCCGCTGTACCGCAGCCGCGCGCAGCAGTTCGACGACCTGGTGCTGGACGCGGTGGGGCGGCTGGAACCGCGATGGGAGTCCGAGCTGTCCGGCATCGAGTTCGCGGTCCAGGAGGTGCCGGACGAGGAGATCCAGGGCGAGGACCTGGTGCCGGTGCCGCTGGCCCGGATCGACCCGGGAGAGCCCGACCCCGATGCGCCGTCGGGCGCCCGCTCGCCACGGATCGTGCTGTACCGGCGGCCGCTGCTGGCCCGGGCCGAAGACGAGGAGGAGCTGAGCGAGCTGATCTTCGACGTGGTGGTCGAAGAGGTCGCCGAGCTGCTGGGCCTGGACCCGGACGCCATCGACCCCGGCTACGCGGACGGGGACGGGGACTGAACCCGGCGGGGACCCGAGCGGTCCCCGGCCAGGGTCAGACCGCCTCGGCCGCTTCGATGCCGATCAGTTCGATCGACTCACGCTTCAGGCGCCGGCGCTCCCGCTCCGACATGCCGCCCCAGATGCCGAACCGCTCGTCGTTCTCCAGCGCGAACTCCAGGCACTCGGCCCGGACGTCGCAGCTCCGGCAGACCTTCTTGGCCTCCCGGGTCGAGCCGCCCTTCTCCGGGAAGAACGCCTCGGGATCGGTCTGGGCACACAGGGCCCGGTCCTGCCAGCCAGGCTCCTCCGTGTCGTCTGAGCACTCCACATCGTGCTCTGGCTCCAGTTGGACGATGACCTCAGACACACGCACCTCCTACCCCTGACGGGGCCCCCGGGATCACGCTCCTCCCCGAGGGAGCGCGTACTTACAACTATGAAATTACACGCGCGTGTCTTGCTTCGCGTCAAGCCCGCTAGGTGATATTGGCCGCACTAATGTTCTGCGGTGGGCGATAAGTTCCCGAAGATTGCGGCCTTTCCGTTGCCGGGCCGTTAGCGGATGGCTCTTGCGCAACTACACGGAGTAGGACTATCCGGCGGGCCGGTCGCGCTCGGAGCCGGGGCGTGGTGCCGGCCGGTGCGCGGGCCTGCCAGACTCTGGCTATGCGGATCACCGTGCTGGCCGGCGGCGTCGGCGCCGCGCGCTTCCTCCGCGGCCTGAAGGCCGCGGCCCCCGAGGCGGACATAACCGTGGTCGGGAACACCGGCGACGACATCACCCTGTACGGGCTGCGCGTCTGTCCCGACCTGGACACCGTGATGTACACGCTCGGGGGCGGCATCGACGAGAGCCAGGGCTGGGGGCGGGCCGGGGAGACGTTCGGGCTCCGGGACGAGCTGGCCGCCTACGGCGCCGGCCCGGACTGGTTCACGCTCGGGGACCGGGACTTCGCCACCCACATCGTGCGGACCCGGCTGCTGAACGAAGGCCAGCCGCTGTCGGCCGTGACCGAGGTGCTGTGCCGGCGCTGGCGCCCCGGGGTCCGGCTGCTGCCGATGTCCGACGCCCAGATCGAGACGCACGTCCTGGTCGACGAGGGCGACGGCCAGCGTTACGTGCACTTCCAGGAATGGTGGGTGCGGATGCACGCCGCGGTGCCCGCGGCCGCGATCGTGGCCGCCGGGGCGGCCGAGGCCCGGCCCGCGCCGGGCGTGCTGGAAGCGATCGCCGCGGCCGACGTGGTGCTGTTCCCGCCGTCCAACCCGGTGGTCAGCATCGGCACGATCCTGGCCGTGCCCGGCATCGCCGACGCGGTCGCGGCCAAGACCGTGGTCGGCGTCTCGCCGATCATCGGCGGGGCTCCGGTGCGTGGCATGGCCGACGCCTGCCTGACCGCGATCGGCGTGCCCACCACGGCCGTGGCGGTCGGCGCGCACTACGGGCCGGACCTGGTCGGCGGCTGGCTCGTGGACGACCAGGACAAGGAAGCCACGGCCGACCCGGCGCTGGCCGGGATGCAGGTCCGGGCGCTGCCGCTGTACATGCGGGACCTGGCGGCCACGGCCGCGATCGCCCGGGCCGCGCTGGACCTGGCCGCGGAGCTTTCGTCGTGACCGCGCCCGGGATGAGCGGGCCCGAGATCGCGGTGCGGGGCGTGACCGGGCTGCCGGAGGTGGCCGCGGGCGCGGACCTGGGCGCGCTGATCGCCGACGCCGTGGGCGACCTGCGCGACGGCGACATCGTGGTCGTCACCTCGAAGATCGTCAGCAAGGCCGAAGGCCGGACCGTGCGCCAGGACCGTGAGGCCGCGATCGACGCCGAGACGGTCCGGGTGGTGGCCCGGCGCGGTGACGCGCGGATCACCGAGACCCGGCACGGCCTGGTGCTGGCGGCCGCGGGGGTCGACGCGTCGAACACGCCGCCGGGCACGGTGGTGCTGCTGCCCGAGGACCCGGACGAGTCCGCGCGGCGGCTGCGCAAGGCGCTGCGCGCCCGGCCCGGCGCCCGCGTCGGGGTCATCGTCACCGACACGCTCGGGCGGGCCTGGCGGGTGGGCCAGACCGACACCGCGATCGGCGCGGCCGGCGTCCGGCCCGCGATCGACTACCGCGGCACCCTGGACAGCTTCGGCAACTCGCTGGAGGTCACCCTGGCCGCGGTGGCCGACGAGATCGCGGCGGCCGGGGACCTGGTCAAGCGCAAGGCCCGGGGCGTCCCGGTCGCCGTCGTCCGCGGCCTGGCCGACCTGGTCACCGACGAGGACGGCCCCGGCGCCGCGGCCCTGATCCGCAACCCGGCCGAGGACATGTTCCGGTACGGCGCGGCCGAGGTGCCGCTGGCCCGCCGCACGGTGCGGGACTTCACCGGCGCCCCGGTCAGCCCGGACGCGGTCCGCCGGGCCATCGCCGCCGCGCTCACCGCTCCCGCGCCGCACCACAGCACGCCGTGGCGGTTCGTGGTGCTGGAGTCCGCGGCGGCCCGGCACGGGCTGTGCGACGCCATGCTGGCGGCGTGGATCGCGGACCTGCGGGGCGACGGGTTCACCGAGGAGCAGATCGAGCGCCGGGTCCGGCGCGGCGAGCCGCTGCGCCGGGCCCCGCTGATCGTGGTGCCGTGCCTGGTCCTGGACGCGGCGCACACCTACCCGGACGAGCGGCGCAACCGCTGCGAGCGGGACATGTTCGTGGTCGCGATGGGGGCCGCGGTGGAGAACCTGCTGATCGCGCTGGCCGCCGAGGGCCTCGGCTCATGCTGGATCTCCAGCACGCTGTTCTGCCAGGAGGTGGCGGCCGCGGCCATGCAGGTGCCCGCGGGCTGGCTGCCC
Source organism: Streptosporangiaceae bacterium (assembly GCA_036401415.1). Classification (GTDB taxonomy): domain Bacteria; phylum Actinomycetota; class Actinomycetes; order Streptosporangiales; family Streptosporangiaceae; genus Bog-532. The sequence continues at coordinate 1,102 of DASWVA010000390.1, read as the reverse complement.
ATGGGCGCGATCGGCGTGGGGCACCCGGCCGGGGCGCCGCCGTCACGGCCGCCCCGGGACCCGGACGACTTCACGCTGACCCGCTAGCGGGGGTCAGGCGCCGATCACGGGGAGCGGCGCGCGGATCGAGGCACACACGCCGTCGCTGGCGGCCGCCGCGGCCAGGCGCTCGGGGGCGACCTCACCGTAGGCCGTGGTGCGCTGGCGCATCGGGCGGCCGGTCGGGGCAATCATCTGCGCGAGCTGGCTGATGGTGCGGAACGAGCCGTGGTCCGCGCCGGCCATCCGGCTGATGGTCTCCTCCATCAGCGTGCCGCCGATGTCGTTGGCCCCGCCCCGCAGTACGTCGCGGCAAAGGTCGTCACCCAGCTTGACCCACGAACACTGGATCGAATCTATCGCCCCGTGGAGCATCAGCCGTGACACGGCGTGCACGGCGCGGTTCTCGCGCGCGGTGGGGCCCGGGCGGGCCAGGCCCGCCAGGTAGATCGGCGCGCTGGAGTGGATGAACGGCAGCAGCACGAACTCGGTGAAGCCACCGGTGCGCTCCTGGATGCCGCGGATGACCCGCAGGTGCCCCACCCAGTGCGCCGGGGTGTCGACGTGGCCGTACATCATCGTGGACGAGCTGGGCAGGCCGACCTCGTGGGCGGTGGTGATGACCTCGATCCAGTCGGCGGTGGGCAGCTTGCCCTTGGTCAGGATCCAGCGCACGTCGTCGTCCAGGATCTCGGCCGCGGTACCGGGGATCGAGCTGAGCCCGGCCTCCTTGGCGCGGATCAGCCACTCGCGAACGGACAGGCCGGTGCGGGACGCTCCGTTCAGCACCTCCATCGGCGAGAACGCGTGCACGTGCATGTCCGGGCAGCGGCGTCTGACCTCGGCCGCGATCTCGAAGTAGGCCGTACCGGGCAGGTCCGGGTGGATACCGCCCTGCATGCACACCTCGGTCGCGCCCGCAGCCCAGGCCTCGTCGGCCCGGTCGCCGATCTGCTGCAGGGACAGCGTGTAGGCGTCGGCGTCGGTGCGGCGCTGGGCGAACGCGCAGAACCGGCAGCCGGTGTAACAGACGTTGGTGAAGTTGATGTTGCGGTTGACGACG
>DASWVA010000389.1:0-3517 GCA_036401415.1 Streptosporangiaceae bacterium | reverse complement strand
CCGCCGCCATAGGTTGCGATCAGAACCGTGTTCGACGATATCGAACAGGCTTCGGAGCTGGCCCAATCTGGAGGGCCCAATCTGGAGGACACCGGATGAAGAAGCTCATCAACGCACCCGACAACGTGGTCACCGATGCGTTGGCCGGCCTGGCCGCCGCGCACCCGTCTCTGCGGGTTGACCTGGAGAACAAGGTCATCGTCCGCGGCGACGCCCCCCGCCCGGGCAAGGTCGGCCTGGTGTCCGGCGGCGGATCCGGGCACGAGCCGCTGCACGGCGGCTTTGTCGGCTACGGCATGCTCGACGCCGCCTGCGCGGGGGAGGTGTTCACCTCGCCGGTTCCGGACCAGATGCTGGCCGCGACCCAGGCGGTCAACGGCGGCGCTGGCGTGCTGCACATCGTGAAGAACTACACCGGCGACATCCTCAACTTCCAGATGGCGGCCGAGCTCGCCGACGACGAGGACATCGAGGTCGTCTCCGTCGTGGTCAACGACGATGTGGCGGTCCAGGACTCGCTGTACACGGCCGGGCGCCGGGGCGTCGGCGCCACCGTGTTCGTGGAGAAGATCGCGGGCGCCCTGGCCGAGGAAGGCGCGCCGCTGGCCGACGTGGCCGCGGTGGCCCGCGAGGTCAACGAGCGGTCCCGGTCGTTCGGGGTCGCGCTGACCTCGTGCACCATCCCGGCCGTGGGCAAGCCCACGTTCGAACTGGCCGAAGCGGAGATCGAGCTGGGCATCGGCATCCACGGTGAGCCGGGGCGGGAACGCACCACGATCACCAGCGCGCACGACCTGACCGGCACCGTGCTGGACGCCATCGGCGCCGACATGCCGCTGTCCGGGGACCTGCTGGTCATGGTGAACGGCATGGGCGGCACCCCGCTGCTCGAGCAGTACATCCTGTTCAACGAGGTCCAGCAGTACCTGCAGGCCCACGGCGCGCGGGTGGCCAGGAACCTGGTCGGCAACTACATCACCAGCCTGGACATGCAGGGCTTCTCGGTGACGGTCACCCAGCTCACCGACACGCTGACCCGGCTGTGGGACGCCCCGGTGGACACGCCGGGCCTGCGCTGGGGACGCTAGGGCAGGCCGGGCCGCGAGCCACCGCCCGCGGTGCCGCCCCAGAGGAGGAATATGGACGCTGACGTCTTCCGCGCCTGGATCACGGCGATCGCGGCCCTGACCCAGGAGCAGCGGGACCACCTGACCCAGCTGGACGCGGCCATCGGGGATGCCGACCACGGCACCAACCTGGCCCGTGGCTTCGCGGCCGTGCTCGCCGCGCTGGAGGCGGACCACCCGGCCACGCCTGGGGCCGTCCTCACCCTGACCGGCCGCACGCTGATCTCCAAGGTCGGCGGGGCGTCGGGGCCGCTGTACGGCACCGCCTTCCGCCGGGCCGGCAAGTCGCTCGGGGACGCGGCCGACGTGGACCTGGCCGCGCTGGCCACCGCGCTGGAGGCGGCCCTGGCCGGGGTGCAGCAGCTCGGTGCGGCCCGCGAGGGCGACAAGACCATGGTCGACGTGCTCGCCCCGGCGACCAGCGCGTTCCGCAAGGCGGTGGCCGAAGGACGCCCGGCCCCCGAGGCGCTGGCCGCTCTGGCCGAGGCGGCCCAGGCGGGCGCGGAGGCCACCGTCTCCATGCAGGCGCTCAAGGGCCGGGCCAGCTACCTGGGGCCGCGCAGCGTCGGTCACGAGGATCCAGGAGCGGCGTCGTCCGCGCTGATGCTGGGCGCGCTGCGCGACACCGTGCTGGCGGGTCCGTGAGCGCGGGGCCCGTCAGCCCGGGGCCCGTGAGCCCGAGGCCCGTGAGCCCGAGGCCCGTGAGCCCGGGGCCCGTAAGCCCGGCCGTGACCTTCCACGGCCGCGCGGTGTCCCTGGGGGTGGCCACCGGCCAGGTGTACCTCGGTTACCCGGTGCCGGACCCGGCGGCGGGTCGGGAACCGGGTCCGGCGGGTCCGGGCGACGACGCCGCGGCGGGTCCGGGCGACGACGCCGCGGCGGCCGGCCCGACGGCCGCCGACGCGGTGCGGGCGGCGTTCGCGGCGGTCACCGCGGAGCGGTTCGCGCTGGCCGGGCGCCTGCGGGGTGAAGAGCGTGAGGACCAGGCGGCCATCGTGGAGATCGGCGCCCTGATGGCGGGCGATCCGGCCCTGGTGGACGCGGCGGTCGCCGCGGTGACCAGCGGGACCGGCGCGGTGGCCGCCGTGACCGGCGCGGCCAGCGCCCAGGCGGACATCCTGGCCGCCCTGCCGAACGAGGATCTGGCCGCCCGCGCCGACGACGTCCGCCAGATTGGCCAGGCGGTGGTGGCCCAGCTGACCGCCGGGGTGGCCCCGCCTCCGCCCCCCGGGGACTTCGTGCTGATCCAGCGTGAGGTGGATCCGGCTGACCTGATCCGTCTGGCCGACGTGGGACTGACCGGCGCGGTATCGGTCTCCGGCGGAGCCAGCTCGCACGCCGCGATCATCGCCCGCAGCCTCGGCCTGCCCATGCTGGCCGGCGTGGACCCCGCCGCCCTCGCCGCCCTCGCCGCCGCCGCCGGTCATCCCGCCCTCCTGGACGCGGCCGACCCCGCCCACGCCCGCCTGGTCGTCGACCCCGACCCCGCCGCCCTCCCCGGCCCGGACCCCGCCGCGCACCCCGCCGGCCTCCCCGGCCCGGCCGCCCCGCCAGCCACAGCGGACCTGACCATCCCGGGCGCCTCACCAGTCCACCGGACGGCGGACGGGCAAGAGGTGACGCTGCTGGTCAACGCGGCATCGGCCCGGGAAGTCCGGCTGGGGCTGGAGGCAGGCGCGGCCGGCGTCGGGCTGCTGCGGACCGAGATCCCGTTCCTGCGGGCCACCGTCTGGCCCACCCGGGCCGAGCACGAGGCGGCCCTGCACCCGTCGCTGAGCTTGCTGGCCGGCCGCCCCGCCGTGGTCCGGCTGCTCGACTTCTCCGGCGACAAGGTGCCGCCGTTCCTGGCTGGCCAGGAGGGCCCGGGCGGGTTGCGGGCCCTGCTCAGCGCGCCGGAAGCCCTGGCCGACCAGCTTGGCGCGGTCCTGGCCGCCGGCCGGGACACCGAGTTGCGGATCATGGTTCCCATGGTGACCTCGGCCGATGAGCTGGCTCAGGTCGGGGCGGCGCTGACCCGGATCGCCGCCCAGGAGCATGCCGAACGGCCCGTCCTCGGGATGATGGTCGAAGTCGCCTCAGCGGCGGCCGACGCGGCCGCGTTCGCCGGTTCCGCCGGGTTCTTCTCGGTCGGCACCAACGACCTGACCTGCGAGGTGCTCGGCATCGCCCGCGCCGACCCCCGGATGAGCCCGGCGCTGGCCGCCGACCCCCGGGTGCTGGCCCTGCTGGCCCGGGTCACCGCGGCCGCCGCCGCGGCCGGCATCCCGGTGTCGGTGTGCGGGGACTCCGCCGCCGACCCGGACGTGCTGCCGCTGCTGCTGGGGCTGGGAATCCGGGCGTTCAGCGTGGGCGCGGCCCGGGTGCCGCAGGTCGCGGCCTGGATCGCCACT
>DASWVA010000388.1:0-1513 GCA_036401415.1 Streptosporangiaceae bacterium | reverse complement strand
GCCGCCAAGTACGCGCCACTGGTCCCGGTCCTGCGGGAGCTGATCGGCCGGCCGGACACCCCGCTGGACCAGCGGGCCCGGCAGCGCATCGGGGACCAGCTGGACCGGGCGCAGGAACGGTTCGCCGCCATCTCACCACCGGAGCCGGGCGGGAGCGGCATGCGGTGATCAGGTCCGGCCCGCCCCGGGTCCCGCTGGAGTGAGCCGGACAGTTGTGCCAGCATGGCTGACGTGCGGGTGGTGGTGGTGGGCGGCGGGGTGAGCGGGCTCAGCTCGGCGAGCCTGCTGCAGCGGGCCGGTCACGACGTGGTCCTGGTCAGTGGCCATCCGCTCGAGCAGACCACGTCCTGGGTGGCCGCCGCGGTCTGGTTCCCCACGGCGGTGGGACCGCCGGAGGCCGTCGCCCGCTGGGGTGCGGTCACCTACGGCATCCTCCGGCAGGCGGCGGCCGCCGGGGTGCCGGGCATCGTCATGCGCGAGTCGCTCACCTTGTACCGCGATGACCCGCAACCACCGCCGCCGGGTCCCGGGTGGGCGGACGCCGTGGGTGACGTGCGCCCGGCTCGCGCGGACGAGCTGCCGCCGGGTTACCCGCGCGGCCTGCGCTTCGCCGTCCCCTTGGTGGAGATGCCCACCTACCTGCCCTACCTGCGCGACGAGGTGATGCGCGCGGGCGGCACGCAGGTCACCCGCACGGTGGCCGGCCTGGACGAGGTCCTGGACCTGGGCCCGGACGTCGTCGTGAACGCCGCGGGACTGGCGGCCGGGGCCCTGGTGGGTGACAAGACGGTCTTCCCGGTCCGGGGGCAGATCGTGCGGGTGGTCAATCCCGGCCTCGACCTGTCGGTCCGCGACGAGAAACACCCCGGCGGCCGGGCCTACGTCCACCCACGTTCGAAGGACTGCGTCCTGGGGGGCACGCTGGAGGCCGGGAACTGGGACACCGAGCCCGACCCGGCGCAGACCGCGGCCATCCTGGCCCGGTGCACCGACATCGTGCCCGCGCTCGCGGGCGCCCGCGTCCTCGGCAGCGTCGCCGGCCTGCGGCCGGGGCGCCCGGAGGTCCGGGTGGAGGTGGACCGCGACCTGCTGCCGGTTCCCGTGGTCCACAACTACGGCCACGGCGGGGCCGGGATCACCATCGGCTGGGGATGCGCCCAGGACGTCGCCGCCCTGGTGGGCGAGCTGGCCGGCCGCTGAGCCGGGCTGTCACTCAAAGCCGGAGGTATCGCCTGCCCCGCGGCGCACGATCTCCGGTTCGGGCTGGGAGAAGTCGATCACCGTGGTCGGCTCGGTGCCGCAGTCACCCGAGTCGATCACCGCGTCCAGCAGGTGGCCCAGCTCCGCCGCGATCTCCCAGCCCTGGGTCATAGGCTCCTCCTGGCCGGGCAGCAGCAGGGTGCTCGAGACCAGTGGCTCCCCGAGCTCGGCGAGCAGCGCCTGGGTCGCCACGTGGCGGGGGATCCGGACCCCGACGGTCTTCTTCCCCGGGTGCTGCAGCCTGCGTGGCACT
>DASWVA010000387.1:0-1523 GCA_036401415.1 Streptosporangiaceae bacterium | reverse complement strand
ACCTCGGCAGCGGTGAGGGTGCGATCGGGGGCGCGGAAACGCAGGGTGTAGGCCAGCGACTTGCGGCCCGCGCCGACCTGCTCTCCGGTGTAGACGTCGAACAGCCGCACGTCCTCCAGCAGCGCGCCGTCGCCGACGGTGGCCGCACCGGCCCGCAGGGCGTCCTCGACCGCGTCCGCCGGAACCCCCGCGTCCACGATCAGCGCCACGTCCTGGCTGGCCAGCGGGTAGGACGACAGCAGGGGCGCCTGCACCGGGCCGGACCCCTCCGCCGCGGCGAACACGGCGGACATGTTCAGCTCCATCGCGCTGGTCCGGGCGGGCAGGCCAAAGGCCTGGATGGTTCGCGGGTGCAGCTCGCCGGCGTACCCGGCCAGCCACTCGGTCTGCTGGGAGCCGTCGCTGGCCGATGCGAAGATCGCGGCGCAGCGGCCCGGATGCCAGGGTGCCTGAGCGTCGGCGCGGACGTGGATGGTGACCCGGCAGACGCGGCCGATCTCGCGGGCCGCCTCGACGGCGTCGGCCCAGGATCCGTGGCGGCCCGGGCCCCACCAGCCGGGCAGGTCGCGCTGGCCGGCCAGCACCGCACCCACGTGCAGCGGCTGGTCCGGCAGGGCCGCCTCCAGCGCGGCCAGCTCCCCGAAGTCCGGGGCCCGGTCCACGCGCAGCGCGGGCGGGACGACCCGGCCGCCGGGCCGGGGCAGGTACACCAGCCCCAGCTCGAACAGGGCGGTGTCGGCGAACCCGCGGCCGACGTTACGGTTCAGCACCCGGAACAGGCCGGGCAGCAGGGTGGTGCGCAGCAGCGGCTCATCGTCGCTGAGCGGGTTGGCCAGGGCCAGCGCCTGCCGGCGCGGGTCCTCGGGCGGGAGCTGGAGCGCGTCGGCGTCCGCGGCGGACACGAACGGTGCGGCCAGCACCTCCACGTACCCGGCGCCGGCCAGGCCGCGGCCGACGGCGCGGCGGAGCCGCTGGCGGGTGGTGAGCCCGCGCCCGGCGAACGCCCGGGGCCGCCGGACCGGCACGTTCTCGTACCCCTCCAGCCGGATGACCTCCTCGGCCAGGTCGGCCGGGTCGTTCAGGTCCGACCGCCAGGACGGGGCGGTGACCAGCAGGAGCCGCCCGGCCCGGTCCTGCTCGGTGGCGCAGCCGAGCTGGCGCAGCCGGCGGGTCACGGTGTCCAGCCCGTAGACCACGCCGGCCACCTGGTCGGGGTAATCCTCGGCCATCGCCACCCGGGCCGGCGGCACGTCCGTGAACGCGTGCTGGCAGCCGGGCACGATCGTGCCGCCGCCGAGGGAGGCCAGCATGGCCACGGCCTTGGCCGAGGCGCGCAGCGGCAGCTCGCGGTCGACGCCGCGCTCGAACCGGTAGGAGGCCTCGCTGTGCAGCCGGTGGCGGCGGGCCATCTTGGCCACCCCGACCGGGGAGAAGTGCGCCGCTTCGATCAGCACGTCGGTGGTCCCGTCGCTGATCTCGGTGCTGAGCCCGCCCATGGTGCCGGCCAGCGAGACCGGCCCGGA